>DASWNL010000132.1:0-6228 GCA_036399215.1 Abditibacteriaceae bacterium | reverse complement strand
CCTGGATTTAGGCACTTTGGATGGCTTGGGATTAGATTTAGGATTGGGTGATTTGCCTAAAGTCGAGCAACCCAAAAAGCCGGAGAATCAGGATTATGGCCTTTACACTTACGGTAACGGCGTTTTGAGTTTGGGTTCATTCTGGTATCCGCAGTTGGCGGTGCGGCAAAACGGCAAATGGATAGACCAGGCGCCTGAAGGCTTGGGCGATGTGGCATTTTCGGAGGTAAGCGATTACGACGTGACATTTAATGTGCCGCAATCGGTAACTGTTGCGGCAACGGGAAACCGCGTTACCATCAACAGCGCGGCATCTGGGCGTAAAGCTGTTAGCTTTCATGCAGGCAATGCCCGTGATTTCGCAGTTTTGATGAGCGAAGATTGGGCGACCAAATCTAAAACCTTTGATGTTGGCGGGCGCCCTGTTCAAGTTGAGGCTTACACCTTGAAGAAAGATGCCGCCCGAAGCGATAAAGCCATTGATGTGGCCGGGCAGGCTTTGCAAATATACGCGAAACGCTTCGGGCCTTATCCCTACGAAAACTTCAAAGTTGTGCAAGGCCCCATTCGCGGTGGAGCAGGCGGCATGGAATTCACCGGCCTGACTTCGATTGCTTCAATGCTTTACGGCGATTTAAACAAGGAATTGGGCCAATTAACGAATATTCTGGGTGCGGGCGGTGGACCTGGCAACCTATTAGGTGGAATTGAAGATGAGGCTAACAATGCCCAGCCGCAAAATCCGGCTTCCGAAATGCTAAACAGTTTGTTGGGTGGGCAAAAAGAGATTTTTGATTCGCTTTTGGAAATGACCATCGCGCATGAAGTGGCGCATCAATGGTGGGCCATCGGCGTGGGCAGTGACAGCCAGCGCGCGCCTTTTGTAGATGAAAGTCTGGCCAACTACACAGCGGTGCTTTATTTTGAAGACCGCTACGGAAAAGAGCGCGCCGCGCAAATGATGGATACGCATTTGCGTCAAACGTATGCAATGGGCCGTATGATGGGTGGGCCGGATCGTCCGGCTAATTTGCGAACTTCGGCTTATGCGGGCAATGTGCAATATGGGGCCGTGGTTTATGGCAAAGGCGCTTTGTTTTATGATGTCTTGCGCCGCGCTACCGGCGATGCCGCCTTTTTCGAGGCGTTGCGCCTTTATTATGCGCGTTATCAGGGCAAGCTTGCCGCGCCGCGCGATTTTATTAACATCCTCAAAGCCAAAGCGCCCAAAGCCAATGTAGAAGGCTTGTATGCGCGCTGGATTGAAGGCGCGCACGGCGATGAGGATATTACCGGCGGCAAGCCAATGGGATTGAATGACTTATTGGGCGGAATGCTCGGAGGAATGTTGGGCGGCGAGTTTTAAAGAGTTTTAATTCAACTCCGATTAACTCGAAAACTGGCGGAAGTTGCTAAAATAGAGAAGATATTGCCCAAATCAAGGCAAGAAGGAAGCTTCATGCGAAATTCAATAACCAAAAAGCAAGGTTTTAGCTTCAAATGGCTGGCCCCCGGCATGGCATTGTGTGTGGCTGGCACTGTTATGCCAAATGTCTGCGTGGCTCAGGAATCTATGGCTGGCGTAGGTGCCGCTTCGGGCATTTCTTCGTCCATGAGCGGTATGAGTGGCAGTTCCTCGATGGAAGCAGGACGGCGTATGCGCGGTTCGGCTGGGGGTATGGGTAGCATGGATGAAATGGGCGGCATACCTTCACCTGACATGATGGGCGGCATGGGGCCAGGTGCTGCACCACCTCCACCGGCGCAACCGCGCTTGTTTGGCACACAGCGGGGCGTCAATTATTTAAATGAGTTGCTGTCAGCGCGGCGCGCTATGCCAAAGATTCCTTCGCCGATTGGCAGAAGTCGTTCTTCGCGCGGTCAGGCGGCTCTGTCACGCCGGCTGCGCAACATGACATCAGCCCAGCGCCAAAAGTTGGTCATGCAAAAATACGATATTCGCCCGCGTAACTGGCTGGCGCACTATGTTAAAGGAGACCGCTATAAAATCGCTTCGGGCTTGTGGACTTACATGACCACCCGCACCAGCCGTTTTTACTATCGGCCCTGGGCACCGGCCATGTTGAAAGCCGATCCGAACCACGTTATCGGCTTTCGCACCTGGCACGATGCCATTTTGGCTGGTTATCGTCCCGATCCTGTATCGCGCCCCGAACCAGCTCCGCAAATTGTAGATATGGCTCGTTATACCAAAGGCACGGGGCTGCAACGCTACATTGAATTTGTTTATGCAGGCCAAGTTTCAACGCCGGTGTTTAATCGCAATTATCAGTATGTGAAAAGGGTTGCTGGCATCTTGCAGCGTTATCAGCATACCCGTCCTTTAGTCGGTGATACGGTGGAGCAGGTTATATTAGCTTCTATCGGTCAAGGCTCCATTCCCCGCAGCGTCGGAGGGCCACCAGCGCCGCCTCCAATGCTTGGCGGGTTTGGTGGCGGTTTCGGTGGTGGATTTGGTGGGCCGCCAGGGGGTTCCTCTGGTTCGTCGAGCATGATGTCTGGTTCAGGTAGTTCAAGCGGGGGCATGACGAATCAGGGAAGTTCCACTTCATCACCACAATAGGACACCATGGGAAACGCCATAAGGACAATCGCTATGAAAAATCGGCTTTTTTGCACAGCACTGACTGTTTTCGCTTCAACTGTGTCTACCCCTGCCTGGACACAAGAAACTCCTTCGGTTCCTCTTAGAGGAGGCGGAATGCCGTCGGGACGCTCGGCTAAAATGGCGGCACGCCTCAAATATTACCCGCCCAACAACTACCTGAAGCATTATCTGGGCGATGACCGCTACAAGATTGCCGGTGGTGTCTGGAAAGTGGTTTCAACACAACTCGATACTTATTATCATCGCCCCACCTGCCCCAATATCCTGCGCCAGCACGCCGATATTGTGATTGGTTTCTCTCACAGCAAAGATGCTGAAGAAGCCGGTTATCGCGCCGATTCGGTTTGCCGCCCGCAAGAAGTTGTTGTGCTTTATGGCCAGGCACAAAGTGCCCTGACCGGTTACCTGGCCGCTCCCACGCGCCTGACTTTAGCCGATGGCTCTTCTAAGGTGACGGTGCCGACCGGTTGGGCGCGCCTTATCAGCACCAGTGCAGAAGCGCCGAATAACATTCGCTACTACGTGGATGCCTTCATGCCGCGAGGAGGCAAGCAGAAAGACACGGTAGTTATTGTGACCGCCAGTGTGCCAGGCGTAAATATGGAGGCCGCTTTAACCTCTTTAAATCCTAAGCCTGGTGAGAAATCACGTGGAAGTAATATGGCTGGTTCTGAGGCACAACGGTTGGAGCAATTTAGAGCGGGGATGGCCGCTACCAATCCTACAGGCCGGGGCGAATTAAACTGGCTTGCCATGCCCAAAAGGGGAAAATGGGCTGGCACTAATGCTTATTTTGGCAAGATGGGCAATATCCCCGTGGTCTATGGAGCCAGGGGAACGAAATTTTATCTGTCAATGGGGCCGGACAGTGGAGGCGCTTTAACGCTTAGGAATTCTTTCCGACCGGAGTGATTTTCGGCTTGTTAGGAAAGCCGAAAGCGCCGCGCTTCTGTTTTGAAAAGCGCGGCGTTTTTGTTGGCGTTTCGTTTAAACTGTCGGCACCAAAAGGACACTTTGAAGCACACCATGAACGAAAATAATTTTTCAGAAGAGCATCATGAAGAAAGCGAAGTTATTCGCCTGCGTCGCCAACGTCTGAAAGAGTTGCAAAGCGGTGGGCATGACCCTTATCAACAAACGCGCTTTGATCGCACGCATTTGACTTCCGCTGTTGCTGAGGAGTTTGAATCGCTTGAAGGCCAGGAAGTGCGCGTAGCCGGGCGCCTGAAAGCGCGGCGCGGGCAGGGCAAAATCGGCTTTGCCGATTTGTGGGATGACGGCGGCAAAATTCAGCTTATCGGCCAACTTGACCGCCTGGGCGAAGAGAAAATGCGCGCCTTTCACCATTTGGAGTTAGGCGATATTGTTGGCGCTGTCGGCACCGTCATGAAAAGCCGCTCCGGCGAAGTTTCCATTGGCGTCACGGATTTCGTGTTGCTGGCGATTTCAATTCAACCGCCGCCCGAAAAGTATCATGGCCTGACCGATGTTGAAACGCGCTATCGGCAGCGCTACGCCGATTTAATTGCCAACCCCGAAGTTGTCGAGCTATTTCGGCAACGCAGCTTAATCGTGCGCTCCATGCGCGAATTCCTGGATGCTCGCCAATTTCTCGAAGTCGAAACGCCGATGATGCAGCCCATCGCCGGCGGTGCGGCAGCACGACCCTTTATTACACATCACAATGCCTTGAACATCCCGCTTTACTTGCGTATCGCGCCGGAGTTGTATTTAAAGCGATTGGTTGTCGGCGGCCTGGAGCGCGTTTATGAAATCAATCGTAACTTTCGCAATGAAGGCGTGGATACGCGGCATAATCCTGAATTCACCATGATGGAGTTGTATCAGGCCTATGCGGATTACCATGACATGATGGAACTGACGGAGCAGATGATCGCGCACATTTGCCAGCAGGTGAACGGAACGTTACAAATCGAATGGGGCGAACATACCATTGACCTCACGCCGCCCTGGCGCCGCGCCACCATGCGCGAACTGGTGCGCGAGCAAATTGATCTGGATATTCGCGGCGGCATGGATTTAATTCATGCATTTGAAAAAGGCGTCGAAGACAAATTGATTCAGCCAACATTTGTCATGGATTTTCCCATTGAAAACTCACCGCTTGCCAAGCGCAAAAATGACGAGCCGAATTTGACTTATCGCTTCGAGTTATTTATTGGTGGTCAGGAAGTGGGCAATGCCTTTTCCGAATTGAACGACCCATTCGACCAGGAAGAACGCTTTCGCCAGCAAGCCGCGCAAAAAGCCAAAGGCGATGAAGAAGCCCAAAGTTACGATGCCGATTACGTGCGCGCCTTGCAATATGGACTGCCACCAACCGGCGGCTTGGGCATCGGCATTGACCGCCTCATAATGCTGCTTACTAATAATCAAAGCATCCGCGAAGTTATTTTGTTTCCCCTCTTAAAACCGGAACACTAATAGCCACGAAAAAGCACAAAAGACACAAAAAGATTTATTTTTGTGTCTTTTGTGCTTTTTCGTGGCTATCAAATTTAATGAGCGCCCATTTTTTCGTGCGCCTCTTTTAGTAAGGCGGCATCTTCTGTGCCGCAAGGCCCGCCCCACTGGCTTTCGTGGCGCGTAACGCGGTTGCCGTTAAAATCAAATAATTTATACCACTGACTAATTTCGGTGGATGATTCGGGCATGTAATGGCAGATAAAAGCGCGACGAAAGCGCTCTTTGGAAGTATTGGGATAAGAGCCGTGAATCACACTGCCATTGAAAAACAGAACATCGCCCGCTTTCAAGTCGCAGGGCACCGGAGCCATACCTTCGGGCACATTCACTTCTTCAACAGTAAAGGATTTTGCGGGGTCAGCGGGATGAGGACACAAAACGCCGGCCTGGTGTGAGCCGGGCACCACAAACATCCCGCCATTTTCTTGATCGGCATCATCCAGCGATAACCAGGCCGCCATGCAAGTGCCGGGCGCGACTTTGAGATAGAAGTTATCTTGATGCAACGCCTGCCCCCGCGCACCGGGCGGCTTGAAATACAGCATGGATTGCGTGGCTAAAACCTCATCTTGCATCAAGGCTTTTAGAATCGTGTGAAAGCGTGCGTCCAGCATATAGTTCATGCTGGTTTCGTCCCATAGATGTGGGTGCATCATGCGCGGAAAGTGCTTGAGAATATCGCCGCCTGATTCTTCCATTGGTGGCGCTTGATAACCGTCCAATTCACCAGACACGCCTTTGCTGTGCAATGCCATGAAGTGCTCAATTAGCGATTGAGTTTCACTTTGATTGAACAGGCCGCGCACAACGAGGAAGCCATCGCGCTCGAATTGCGCCAACTGTTCTCTTGTAATTTGAAATTCGTTTGTAATCATAATTGCTATGGTTCATTATGCCGTGTTGCTCTGGATTTTACATGGCATAAGAGCGCTGAAATAGAAGATTTTCGGCTTAATCTGTCCTTAGTCCTTGGGCAAAGGCGCTGTTGGAATGGTCGCATAAACGATGTCATTGCCATAAAGTTTTTTTGAGGTGGCTAAGATTTCGCCACCAGGTGCGAGTATTTCCGAAAAGCCATAACCGAACCACGGTTGCGGCTCATCCACGCTCCA
>DASWNL010000131.1:0-10385 GCA_036399215.1 Abditibacteriaceae bacterium | reverse complement strand
AGTTCTCAGGTTTTCTTCTGCGAAAATCCGTTGTTTCCGCGAATGAAATCCGCGTTCTATTAAAAACCATGCCTATAAATGCAATTTCGCCCCTTGATGGGCGCTATCAAGAGCAGACAATCGAGATTGCCGCTTACTTTTCTGAAGCGGCGCTGATTCGCTTTCGCGTGCAAGTTGAAGTTGAATGGCTTATCGCTCTGGCGCAAAATGACGCCTTACCCGAAGTGCGGCGCTTCGATCACGAAGAAGTCGCGCTTTTGCGCGTTTTAGCTCGCCGTTTTAGTGATGAAAACGCGCAGCGCGTCAAGGAAATCGAAAAAACCACGCGCCACGATGTCAAAGCCGTCGAATACTGGATCAAAGAGCAACTCGAAAGCACCAGTCTGGCAAAAGTTTCCGAATGGGTGCATTTTGCCTGCACTTCCGAAGACATCAATAATCTGGCGTATGCCTTGATGCTTAAAGGCGGAATCGAAAGCGTATGGCGTCCGGCTGCTGAAACCTTGCAAGAGCGCGTGGCACAAATGGCCGAAGAGCTTAAAAGTGTGCCGATGCTGGCACGCACACATGGGCAACCGGCTTCGCCAACGACTTTAGGCAAAGAACTGGCAGTTTTCGCGTGGCGTTGGCAGCGACAGTTAAAGCAAAGCGCGCAATTAGAATTCTTGGGTAAAATCAATGGCGCGGTCGGTAACTTCAACGCGCACGCGGCAGCCTATCCTGAAGCCGATTGGCCGCAGATCTCCCGCGAGTTTGTGGAAGGTTTGGGCCTGACTTATAATCCGCTGACCACGCAGATCGAATCGCACGATTGGATTGCCGAACTGTGCCATAACCTGGCGCGTTTTAATTCGATTCTGGTGGATTTTGACCGCGATATTTGGAGTTACATTTCGCTGAACTATTTCAAGCAGCAAGTCGTAGCCGGTGCGGTTGGCTCTTCAACCATGCCGCACAAAGTCAATCCGATTAACTTTGAAAACTCCGAAGCCAATGCCGAAATCGGCAACGCTTTGCTGTTGCACTTAGCGAACAAACTGCCAATTTCGCGTTTGCAGCGCGATTTGACCGATTCATCCACGCTGCGCAATTTGGGCACGGCATTGGGTCACTCGTTGCTCGCCATTCGCTCAGCTTTGCGCGGCATGGATGCGCTTTCGGTAAACCGCGAAGTGCTGGCGGGAGATTTGAACGAAGCCTGGGAAGTCTTAGCCGAGCCGGTGCAGACTGTGATGCGTAAACACGGGCATGAAAACCCGTATGAGAAACTGAAAGAACTCACGCGCGGCGCCGGCATTTCGCGCGAACGCATGGCCGAATTCATTCGTAGTCTGGAGTTGCCCGAATCCGAGCGCGAGCGGCTTTTGAAAATGACCCCGGCCAGTTATGTGGGTCTGGCCGAGCAGTTGGTTGAAATTTGAAGTTTTCAATAGAACGCGGAACTTTGTTACGCAGAAATAGCGGATTTTCGCAGAAGAAGACTTGAGAACTTCTCTGTTTTCCCGCTCTAATCAAAGCCGTTTCCGCGTAACAAAGTTCCGCGTTCTATTGAAAAGTGAAGGATTAAATACATGGCAATCGCACAAATTCACGTTACTTTAAAACCGGCCCTGCTCGATGTGCAGGGCCAAACCGTCTTGAAGGCTTTACAGCAGTTGGGGCACAACGAAGTGCAGGATGTGCGCATCGGCAAATTCATCACCATTCAACTTAGCGATACGCTCTCCGGCACCGCTTTGCAGAATGAACTGGACAAAATGTGTGCGCAACTGCTGGCTAATCCGGTCATTGAAAACTACGACGTGCGCCTTTTGGCCGATCCCGGCACAGCACCCGGAACTGCTGTAACCACTCCCCTGCCCGCCAGCCCAACGGCTGTGGTGGCACCACCGGCAAATCCCTGAGGAAATTTTAATTTATGAATTTTAAATTATGAATTATCTGATTCAACTTAAAATTCAAAATTCAAAATTCAAAGTTACCATATGCATTTTGGAATTATTCTTTTTCCCGGCACCAACTGCGAGCATGATTGCTTGCATGTGGTGCAGGATGTTATGGGCCACACCGGACGCATTGTGTGGCACGAAGAAACTAACCTGAGCGAATTCGACGCATTGATTTTGCCGGGCGGTTTTGCGCATGGCGATTACCTGCGCACCGGCGCTATTGCGCGTTTTTCGCCCGTTATGAATGCGGTCGCCGAATTTGCGTCGTTTGGCAAGCCGGTTATTGGTATTTGTAACGGCTTTCAGATTTTATGCGAAGCCGGTCTTTTGCCCGGTGTTTTGCGCCGCAATGCAGGCCAGCATTTCGTTTGCAAAAACCAGTGGCTGCGCGTCGAAGACAATCGCAACATCTTTTTGCAGTTGCTCAATGCCGGCGACCGCTTGCTGCTTCCTATTCGTCACGGCGAAGGCAGTTACTACGTTGACCCGGCCACGCTCGAAGAGATGGAAGTTAACGGTCAGGTGCTGCTTCGCTATTGCGATAATAATGGCGAAGTCACGCTGGGCGCGAACCCAAACGGCAGCGTAACCAACATCGCCGGAGTGATGAATCGCCAGGGCAATGTTTTCGGCCTCATGCCGCATCCCGAAGCCGCCAGCGAACCAATTCTCAGCGGCACTGATGGCCTCTATATTTTCCGGGGCATGATAACGCCGCTCGCGCCCAATTTAGCCACCACACACGACGCAACAGTCACCGGCGTCGGCAACAGCATGTTCATCGGTTCGGACGTTGTGGCCTGAGAATTTGCTTTTAAAATGCATGAAAATCTGGCTTCTGAAAACCGAGCCGTCTGTTTACTCTTACGATGATCTCGAACGCGATGGCAAAACCATGTGGGATGGCGTGACCAACAACACAGCGCTAAAAAACATTCGCGCCATCGAAAAAGGCGATCTCGCCATCATTTATCACACCGGCGATGAGAAAGCCGCCGTTGGAGTTGCCGAGGTATCGCGCGGCTACTACGTCAATCCTGAACTGGAAGATTCAAAGTTAGCCGTCTGCGACGTAAAAGCCAAAGAGCGCTTGAAAAAACCAGTGACGCTCGCGCAAATCAAAGCACATCCTGATTTGCAAGATTGGGATTTAGTGCGCCAGGGTCGCCTTTCGGTTGTGCCGGTTTCAGACTCGCAGTGGACGATTTTGCAGAAGTTGGCCGCAGAGTAGAAAAAAGAAGCGCCATGTCAACCATAACATCAAAAAAGCCAATTGCGCGCCGGTTATCAGCGCCTAAAAACCCGCCGCGTGAATCGCTTATCACCGTTGAGCAGTGGGCTGCCTTAGGCGAAGTGAAACCGCCTTACGAACTGATTAACGGCATTCTGGTGCGAAAAATGGTGACTACAAATGAACACGATTGGACAGCGCGTCGTATCGCGCGCTTTTGCGATGAATGGGCCGATGAAAGCAATTGGCGCTTCTTTTCGCAGGGTGCTGGAACCAGGCTTGACTTATTCAATGGTTTCGTGCCGGATGTGATGGGTTTTCCGCCTTCAGTGCAGCTTTCGGCGGCCTCAACCTATAATCCGCCGCCGTTTATCGCTTTTGAAGTGTTGTCACCGGCAACAGCCAAAGCCGACCGAGGCGACAAAAAACGCGCTTACGAAAATGCGGGTGTTCAGTTTTATGTAATAGTGGATTTGAAAAAGCGAACACTGGAAATCTATCGCTTGCAGAACGGAAAATACGGCAAGCCCGAAATTCTCAAGGATGATGCCCTCTGGCAGCCGGAAGAGATGCCGGGTTTCAAACTCGCAGTGCAGCGTCTGTGGTTTTAAAAGAGTATTTATGAACGACTTCAATCAGCCTCCGATTCCCGATCCGTTTCAACAACAACCTGTGCCGCAGTTAGCTTCCCGTGATTGGAAAAGCGCGCCGCCGATTGTTAAAGGTTGGGCTTATCCTTTGACGTGGTTAGGGATTATCGTTTTGCCTTTAATTATAATTGCAGCCCTTGCAGGCTTTGGCGAAAACCAATCGGCTATCGAACGCTTCGTTGCCGTGGGTCTTTATAGCGTGCTGCTAATCGTGGATATTTGGCTTAATCGCGCCTTGAAAAAGGGCACTTCTGCTGCCTGGACGGTGCAACTAATTATTTCCATTTTAGCTTTGTGCGGCTTCCCTGTCGGCACCCTGATTCATGGTTATATTTTGTCTCAATGGTTCAAGCCCGAAACCAAAGCCTGGTTTGGCGTGCAGTAATTTCATCAGTTCGTTTTGCAAGTTAATTTTTCATCATGCTTGATAAAGCCCTTGCCCTCGGCATGACCGAGGCGGAATATAACAAAGTCGTAGAGATTTTAAAACGCGAACCGAGCGCCACGGAACTGGCGATGTATTCGGTCGAGTGGAGTGAGCATTGCGGTTATCCGCGTTCGCGCGCTTTGCTCAAAACCTTGCCTAAAGCCGGACGTTATGCGCCGCTTTCGGGCGCTGATACCGGCGGTATCGAAGTGGAAGACGGCCTTTTTGTCGTTTTCAAAATGGAATCGCACAACCATCCTTCGCAAGTGGAGCCTCGCCAAGGCGCCGCCACTGGTATCGGCGGCATTGTGCGCGATATTTTCACCGTTGGCGCCCGCCCCATTGCCTGTCTTAATTCGCTGCGTTTTGGCGACTTGAGCGACCCCAAAGCCCGCTACCTGTTTCATGGCGTTGTTGAAGGCATCTCCTGGTATGGCAACTCGTTGGGCATTCCCAACGTCGCCGGTGAAGTGGGCTTCAACGATTGTTATAAAGGCAATTGTTTAGTAGGCGCGATGTGTGTGGGTGTGGTGCGGCGCGAAGATTTGGCCTCAGGCGATGCCAAAGGCGCCGGTAACTCCGTCATGTATTTCGGCAACGCCACGGGGCGCGATGGCATTGGTGGCTGTTCGATTTTAGCATCACATGAAATGACCGACCTGGCACAGCGTCCAACCGTGCAAGTGGGCGATCCATTTGCCGAAAAGTGCCTCATTGAAGCTTGTCTAGAAGCTCTCAAGACTGGCGCGTTCGTTTCATTGAAAGACATGGGCGCGGCAGGCCTGACTTGCACCACTTGCGAGCAGGCTGCTGCCGGCGGCGTGGGCATGGACATTGATTTGAGCATGGTGCCGCTGCGCGAAGCCGACATGGAGCCGTATGAAATCATGATGAGCGAGTCGCAGGAGCGAATGCTTGGCGTGGTGCAACGCGGTCGCGAAGCCGAAGTCGTGGAAATCTTTGAAAAATGGGGCGTGCACGCTGTTGTTTTAGGCAAAGTGACCGACGATGGCGTTTTGCGCATTCACTACAAAGGCGAACTGGTTGGTGAAATGACGGCTGACAGCTTAGCAGATGCCCCACTTTATGATTTGCCGGCTGAGGAACCCCAATATCTGGCGGACTTACACGCTTTCAATTTCTCGTCAATTGACGAACCGGCTAATTACGAAATCGCTTTGCTCCGCTTACTGGCTTCGCCCAACATCGCCTCCAAAGAGTGGGTTTATTCGCAATACGACCATATGGTGCAAACCAACACACTGGTTTTACCCGGTCAGGGCGATGCTGCTGTGTTGCGCTTGAAAGATTCCAATTTTAATAAAGGCATTGCGGTCAAAGCCGATTGCAATTCGCGTTACTGCTTCCTTGACCCCTATGAAGGCGCCCGTTTAGCTGTGATAGAGTGCGCCCGCAACTTAGTTTGCGTCGGTGCCGAGCCGGGCGGTGTGACTGATTGTTTGTGCTTTGGTAACCCCGATAAGCCCGACCGCTTCTGGCAGTTCAAGCGCGCCATCGAAGGCATCGTGTCGGCTTGCGAAGCCTTGCATTTGCCGGTCGTATCGGGCAATGTGTCGTTTTATAACGAAACGCCTGATTCGGTTATTCACCCTTCGCCGCTCATCGGCATGATTGGTGTTTTAGATGATGTCAATCAACGCGTCGGCATGGGCTTTCAGGATGTCGGCGATGCCATCGTTTTGATTGGACAATGCCGCAACGAACTGGGCGGCAGCGAATACGTGGCGGCGCTGCATGGCCTGGAAGTAGGACGCCCACCTCAACTGGACATAGAGCGCGAATTAATGGTGCAAAAGTTTACTCTGGCTGCCATTCGCGGTGGTATTGCTAAATCGGCGCATGATGTCAGCGATGGCGGTTTAGCTATTGCTCTGGCTGAATGTTGTATCGCCGGCAATCGCGGCGCTTCGATTGGGTTGCCGCCGGAAATTGAAGACCAAATCAACATTCGCCTTGATGCCGTCTTGTTTGGCGAATCGCAATCGCGGGTGATTTTGAGCATCGCGCCGGAAAACCTGGAAAAACTGCGCCTTTCTGCGCAACACGCTGGCTTGGCCGTCAATTACCTGGGCAGCGTGGGCGGCGATAAGTTCATCATAGGCGATGACCGTAGCGGCGTTTTACGGCCTCTGGCGGATATCCCTTTGAGCGATTTGATGCGCGTTTACAAGGGCGCCATTCCAGCTTTGATGCAAAGCTGATTCTTAAATTGACAGAAGTTATCAATCGGTGAAATTTCTTTTGAAACAAGCTCGCTTTTGCTTCGTCGGTGGGGCGTTGCCGCAGAAAGTTACATAAAGGTTGACGGCTTTTACACTTTGAGACAGACTGTTGCCGACGAATTGAGGACGACGATGAAAACTTTATTTCTACTACTACTTTTAGCAGTAATCTTTACAGTAAATACGACGCCGGTAGTGGCAAAGGCTAAGGGTCTGAGCACTGATTCAGTCAGCCAAATGTTGCCCATGCAAAAAGGCAAGCCGGTGCCAACGCCCACTCCCAAACCCATTGGCCCGCGCAAAAGCGGCGATGAGTAAGATAGATGACCACAACAAAAAGCCACCGGAATTATTCGGTGGCTTTTTGTTTGACTGTTTACTCCCAGCCGCTGAGAATTTTCAAGGTTTCGTCGAGATGGTTCGATTCATCATCGGCCATGTCTTCCAAATGGTTCGCCAAGCCCACTTCACCCAGTTCATCAGCTTGTTTGGCACGGACTGAATAATTGTTGCGCGCCAATCGCTCGGCTTCCACAATATTTTCCAGCATCTTTTTGACTTTGGTTTCCTGCGGCACGGCTTCAGGCGTTACGCTCGGCACGCCACCCATTGCCGCAATCTTATCGGCCAAATACTGAGCGTGCATGGTTTCATCCGGCACCTCGCCTAAGAAAAACTGCTTGAGTTCCTGACGATACGGCCCGGTCACGCTGGCTGCGTATTGAATGTAAGTGATGATCGCCTGATATTCGCGTGACAGGTCACCATTAAGCAGTTCAATCAGTTGCTCTTTGTTGACCCGCTCGACTTTTGTATCGCCGACCATTAAATCTTCGGACATGAAAAGTCCTCCTGTGTTAAGTTTTCGCCGCGAAATCGTTTGCAAATCAAAAGCCGCTTGGTTGCGTTTAGTCGAACCAAATCGTTTTTTCCAACGCGGCGGCGCGCGGGCCGGGCAGCGCAGCTTCCACTGGATAACCGATTAAAAGAAACGCGACTATCTGCGTTTCGGAAGAAGCGCCGATGAGTTCCAAAATAGCATTGCGGGGTTTGGTATAAGCCGCTTCGCCGGTGCGCCAGTAAGCGCCTAAACCCAGAGCATGCGCGACAAGCAAGATATGTTCGGTAGCTACGGCAGCAGCGGCGAAGTTTTCAATTGTTTCGACTTCACTTTTGCCGGCTTCGCTGCTAACCACAATTGTGACCGGCGCATTTAAAACGCGTTTGGCGCTTTTTTCGCCTGGCCCGGCTAAGTCTTCGGGCGTGGCATCAGGGTGATCCAAGCGGTAATTGTCGCGGAAAGCATTGGCTAACTTTTCGCGCGAAACGCCGGAAAAAACCGCGAAACGCCACGGCTCGGCGCGCTTGTGATTGGGAGCGCGCACGGCGGCTTCCAAAAGCTGCTCGATAACTTCGCGCGGCACTTCATCAGGCCGTAACTGCGCAATGCTGCGCCGCGTGTGGATGGCTTCTAAAAGATTCATGTGACCTTATAGGGACGCTGCTTGCGTTGTTCTTGGTTTGAGACGTTCATAACAACACAAGCGGCATCCCTACGATTATTCTGCGGCTCTGGGATGCGATAAGTAATCTTCGCTGATGATGGCTTTCTCTAAATCCGGGCCAGACCAGGAGGCTTTGAGGCCCGCCTCGCCGTCGATGTCGTAGTATTCGATCACAATTTTGTGTTCGCCGGCGGGAAGTTCGATTTCGCCCGCAACTTCCTGCATTCCGTGCGGCCCGCCGTTATTGACGATTTGCTGGCCGTTGATGAGCAAGCGCGAGCCGTCATCCGATTCCGTATAGAACTTGTATTTGCCGGCTTTGGGCACGCGCAGGGTGCCGCTCCAACGCGCGAAAAAGTTTCCACTCAGGGTCGTATTGCCGAAATCGCCTTCGGTCTTGTCGAAATTCAAAGTGCGATCTACGCGCTTCAAATCGGCTTTGCGATTCGCCGGCGGCTGGGGAAAGCCGTTGCTAAAGTCAAAGTATTCGCCCCACAATCCGGTTTGCAACTCATCTTTGCCGGGCGCTTTATGCCATAGCACTTTGGCCGGAATAATTTCGCGGTTGATGGCGGGTGATGACCACGAAACCTTCATTAAAGCATCAAAGGTCGCATCGAAGTATTCAATGAGAATATCATGATCGCCTGGTTTTAAATTGAGCGTTCCCGAAGCCTCCTGCGCGCCATGCAAACCGCCGTTGCCGACAATGGGATTACCGTTAATCGAGAGGCGCGAACCATCGTCCGATTCGGTGTAGAAGGTGTAATCGCCTTCCTGGGCGATGCGAATTTTGCCCGTCCAGCGAATATAAAAATTATCGGCCAGGCTGGTGCCGGGCAAGGCTTCTGTTGTGGAGTCAATATCAACTGTGCCATCGGCGCGTGATAGAACCGGCTTTTGATTGGTGATAATGGGAAAGTCTTGAATGAGAATTGTGCCGCCGCCCAACTCCTCGGCCTGCATCTGCCAGTATTCGCCGACTAAACCGGACGCTTTTTCCTGTGCTGCGAGCGGCTGAAAAGCAAATACCAAACTACCCGCCACAATCCACTGGATGCATTTCATAAAGCCTCTTTTAACTCGCCAGTTTTTCATCCAGGGCAGCCAATAACTGCAAAATATGGCGCCGGTTTTCGCCCCAGTCGCTTTTGCCCATTCGCGCAGCGCTTTGGACATCCAAAAGCACCCCATCGGGCGCTTGTCGCAGCGTAATCACCAGGTCATCAGTAAAAACCAGAACCGGCACTTCGACTTGAATCTCGTTTTCCCGCTCGGCAACAATGCGCCAGGCTTTGCCGTAAGTGCGAAGGTTGCGCACCGCCTCAACGACCGCTTTTTGCACTTCGTCCGCAGAAGCGCCATAACGGCGCGTTCGCAGGCGCGAGTCGGCATGATTGGCCTCGGTTTGCGCCTTGTTGCCTGGATTCAAGGCGCTGACTACAACAAGCCCAAGACCCGCCGCGAATAAAGGCGCCAACCAGATTTTCTTGCTTTTCGATGGCATAAAATAACTACTCCACAAATAAAAGCCGTCCGCAACCTTCGCATTCGGGCCATTCTTTGATCTTAGCTTCTTTGAGGCGTAGCGCTGGAATCGCCATGCCACAGGCCGAGCAGTTGCCCTTTTCGGGATGCGTAACGGCTACGCCATGATGGCTCGCGGCGATTTCCTGGTATCTTTCCAGATGCTCTTCATCAAGCGAATTCGCAAGGGCTTCGCGTTTGGCCTGTGTAGCGGCGATTTCGGCTTCGATGCGTTCGGTTTCGCTTTTGAAGTGTGCTTCGGCTTGCGCTGTAGCAGCGATGGCAGCTTTAAGTTGGCTGTCCAAATCGGCCAGATGCACCTGGCCGGTTTCACCTTCATCCATCAGAATCAAAATCGCTTCATCCAAATCGCCGCGCGCCCGGTTAAGCGCTTCAATGTCGCGCTGCAAAGCCGTCACTTCATGCGTCGCTGTGGCGCTCATCAGGCGGCTATTCTGCCGTGCAATTTTCTCTTCGGCAGTTTTCAGTTGCAGCTCTTTATCCGTGCGGTCGGTGTGCATACGTTGCAAGCGCTGCGTTTCGTCTTCGACAGCTTTTTGCAGCGTATCACGATCAGCGCGCAGCGATGAACCATCATCCAACTTAGCACGCTCACGACGCAAGCGCGCGATGGTGTTATCGGCTTCTTGAAGGTCAAATAATTTGCGATCCATAAGAAATTAAAAATGCAAAATGTAAAATGCAAAACTGAGAGAACCTTTTTGCATTTTACATCTTTAATTTTGCATTGCCTTAAAAGGGTTGGTATCCACTTCACAAACATCCACTTGCAAATTTGGCACAACGCGCATGGCATCAGCAATAAGTGGCACAGCGCCATGCTCGGTGGCAA
>DASWNL010000130.1:0-22412 GCA_036399215.1 Abditibacteriaceae bacterium | reverse complement strand
TGTGGATGAGTAGCCGGGCCTTCGAGAACTTTTCCGTCACGCAGGGCGAAACATGACCCGTGCCAGGGGCATCTCACAGCCAACTCGCCGTCCTGGTCGCAGAACTCACCTTCGGAAAGCGGGCCGCCCAGGTGTGAACAGCGCTCAGCCAAAGCGAAAATTTCGCCATTACGGCGCGTGAGGACAATGGCATTTTCACCGGCCATAGCTTGCTCTAAAGCGCCTTCGGGTAATTCGCTGTCAGGCAGAACTCCCATCCAATCTTGCGGCCAGTTTTCGCGCGGTGCGTTATCCACGCCTATTTTTTCTGTAGAAACCAACTCCCCGCCCAGCCATGCGCCACACATCGCGAAAGCGTAACCAGTCCATGATAAGCCACGCGCCGTGCCACGCTTGTCTGCATCTCCTGAGCGGCGCATTAACCATGAAGCTAAGAAGAAGCCTGTCGCCGTAATGTTAAAAGCGGCATGCACAAAACCAACTTTGCGCGGACGCTCTTCAGCTTCTGACCAATCGGTTAAGCCGGTAACAGCAGCACCAACCGCACCGAGCAGACCAATACCAATAGCCGCATCGGCGCCTTTATCCAGTTCTTTTTTATTGGCAAAAGCCGAAAGCGCATCGAGAACAGCCGCTACTGTCCAGGCTCCAACCGGCACGTCGGTTATGGCCGGATGCAGGGCATGGCCAAGCCAGCGTCCATGCAGGAAATCTTTGGCTTTTGTGCCCGGTTCGCCCGCGGCTTCAAATGAGGTTAAAACTGTTTTTTGCACTGCCGTTGCCGGCGATTCCAGCCACTCTTGTTTGTCAATTGCATCAAGTATCTGTTCCGAATCCATTCGCCACCTCACATTTGGTTCGCGCGGCGCGGGTGCAACTTAAAAGCCGATTGGAATACGAATGAGATATGCCTCGACTATAGAATAGACAATGTTGTCATTCCGAGCGAAGCCGAGGAATCTTGCCATTAAATCCGTTTTAATCAGAACCAGTAAGATTCCTCGGCTTCGCTCGGAATGACAAAACTCTTGTTATCGGAACAGATTCTCAAGGCTGTAGATTCTCTGGTGGCTGGAAATCGCAGAGTAGCTGGTGTTTCGGCAAGCCTTCGCGGCGGGGGAATTGTTTGGGAGTTGGCGAGGTCTTCTCAATGACAACCAAATGAAATTTCAACGGATGGCCATCCAGTTGATAAGGCAAAACGCTTTGCACACTTCCGCCCAGCGACTTGATAACAGTGCGCGCCGCTTTGGTTTCTTCCCCGGCCCATTGGCCGCGCCACAAAACGGCATGGCCGCCCACTTTGACAAAAGGCAGTGTTAACTCACAAACTTCGCTAATCGAACCCACAGCGCGGATAGTCGCAAGGGTGAACCGTTCGCGCCAGACCTTATTTTGGCCAGCCACTTCGGCTCGCTCATTGAGCACTTTGGCGTTTAACTCAAATTTAGTTACTGTGTTTTGCAGAAAATCACATTTCTTGCGCGTGGCTTCGAGCAGAGTCACCTTCAAATCGGGGCGTGCGAGGGCAAGCGGCAAACCCGGAAAACCGGCGCCGGTGCCGACATCAATCATATTTTTTTTCTCGTCGAAAAGGCTGGTTTCCAAGCCTTGCAGCGAATCAAGGATATGCTTTATCCAGGCTTGTTCCGGCTCGCGTATAGATGTCAGATTAAACTGTTGATTGACACGCAAAACTTCATCAATCAAGGCGCGCAGTTGCCTTTCGGTATCAGGATTCATGGACTCTCGGCAGTAAATCAATCACAATCCACTTCGCATTGTAGACGGATTTCGCGTAGCACACGACAAACCTTCTGGCAGTCATCGCGCCCGCCTTTGTAACACACAGCGCGGCCTTTGGTATGAGCTTCCAGCATAATATCAATGGCCTTTTCCAGGTTACAGCCGGTGGCTTTTTGCAGTTGCAAAATCACTTCGTCCATCGAGTGATGCTCGTCGTTGTAAAGAATAACGCGGTAGCCGTCACTCAACTGCTCAGTGGTTTCTTCGGCCCCGATTTCCGATGGCGCGACAACCGTTTCCGATGCCATCAGAAAAGGCTGTAAGCCGCTTGCTCTTATAAGTTTCATCATCTGCATAAAAGGTAGTGTTAGGTTCAGGTTCAGTTGTGCCGAGCCAGTGCCTTCATTATACTGCCTGCGGTATTCGAGCCATTTAGTTTGCGTTTTTACCCCTGTTCGCACAAGGCGAAAACGCCATCAGAACCTGATCTCGCTCGGACTTCACAGGTCGCACATGAGAATTTCAACACGCGGAGAGTATGGATTGCGCGCCTTGATGGAGATGGGCACAGAACCGGAAGTTGCTTTGTCCCTGCGCGATATTGCCGAACGCCAGCGCATTTCGCTGGACTACTTAGAGCAAATCGTGCCGGCCTTAAAAGCTGCCGGTTTAGTCAAGGCACGACGCGGCGCGCAGGGTGGCTACAACCTGGCCAAGCCGGCAACGGAAATTACGGTCTATGATGCGCTCGTTGCCTTAGAAGGGCCGCTTGACCCGATGATGTGCCTTTCTGCCGGAGTCCCGGCAGAAGCATTGCCTCTTTCCAAGCCTGATAAAGATAACTCTTGCCTGGCCAGCGGCAACTGCGCCGTTCAGGAAGTGTGGCGCGAAATGCGTGATGCAATGGAAGAGGTTCTCAAACGATTGACTTTAGCTGAACTGCTGGAACGTCAGGAACGCCGTTATGGTGTGCCGATTCGCACTTACGAAACGGGAAAACCCGGCAAGGTGACCAGCGTGCCGTTAGTAGTTTTAAATTAGATTTTTAGGAAGGCGCCTTAGGGCGCCTTTTTACAGATTACAACTCAGGAGAAGACTTAAAAAAATGCGGACTGAAATTGCGCCTCACGGCGGAAAACTAATCAACGCCTTTGCTACAGGCGATGCCGCCGAAGCGTTGCGCGAAAAAGCGCAGAACCTGCAAAAGATTTATCTGGCCGACCGCCGCCTTTCCGATCTTGAAATGATCGGCAACGGCGCCTTTTCGCCACTTGATGGCTTCATGAACCGGGGCGATTACGAAAATGTCGTCATCAACAAGCGCCTTGCCAATGGCCTGCCCTGGACGATTCCCATCACTTTAGCCGTCACACACGATGAAGCCGAATCACTCAAACAAGACCAGGAAGTCGCCTTGATTGACAAGTTCGACAATGTCCTGGCCGTGATGCAGTTGGAAGACATTTACAAATACGACAAAGAGCGCGAAGCGCGCGAAGTTTATCGCACCGCTGATGAGGCGCATCCAGGCGTGAAAAACTTGTATCGTCGCGGCGACATTCATCTTGGCGGCAAGATTCAGGTTTTAGCGCAGCGCAGCGATGCCAACTTTCCTGAATATCGCCTGACGCCCGATCAAACGCGACGCGCTTTTGCCGAGCGCGGCTGGAAAACCATCGTCGCTTTTCAAACTCGCAATCCGATTCATCGCGCCCATGAATACGTCACCAAGACGGCTCTCGAAATCGTCGATGGCCTGCTGATTCATCCGCTGGTTGGCCATACCAAAGATGATGACATTCCCGCCGAAGTGCGCATGGAATGCTACAAAGTCTTGATTGACAAATACTATCCCAAAGAGCGCGTCATGCTTTCGGTTTTGCCCGCTGCGATGCGCTACGCCGGGCCGCGCGAAGCCATTATCCACGCCATTGTGCGCAAAAATTACGGCTGCACTCACTTTATCGTGGGCCGTGACCATGCCGGTGTTGGCAATTATTACGGCACCTTCGACGCGCAATATATCTTCGACGAATTTGAGCCGGAAGAATTGGACATCGTGCCTTTGAAATTCGAGCACGCTTATTACAGCCCGACAGTTGGCGGCATGGGAACCGATAAAACCCTGCCCGACGGTGCCGAAAAAATTACTCTTTCCGGCACCAAAGTGCGCCAAATGTTGTTAGATGGCGTCATTCCGCCGATTGAATTCACTCGCCCTGAAATCGCCGAAGTCCTCATTAATTCCATGCGGGCCAAAAACGGCTAACCACAAAGACACAAAGAACACGAAGGCATCACAAAGAAAAGAGACGTTGCAGCCTAAACTTATTGTAGCTTCTAAAATCTTCGTGCTTCCTTTGTGTTCTTTGTGTCTCTGTGGTTAATCTCCATATCATGCTCCAACTGACCAAAGAGCAATTTGATCGTATTGTGGCGCAGGGCCGCGAAGGCAAGCCGTTGGAAATCTGCGGCCTCTTGGCCGGCAAAAGTGAAGGCGAAAACATCGTTGTCACCGAGATTTATCCGGCCCAAAGCGATGACAAAAGCGAACTAACTTATACAGTGAACGCGCGCGATTACATGCGCGCCGAAAAAGCGGCCCGCGAAGCCGGAACACAACTGGTTGGTATTTATCATACGCATCCCGCCACGCAGCCCTACCCTTCGCCCACTGATGTGAAACAAGCGCACTGGGGCGATTCGGATGATCTCACTTTCCCCGGCTTTTCCTACCTGATTGTGTCGCTACGCGACGTGCAAAATCCCGAAGCACGCTCTTATAAGATTGAAGGGCGGCGTATACCTGAGGACATTCGCGAGGAACCCGTTACGATTGTCTAACGTTGTGCCCTTGCCATGAATAATAGTAACGGGCATTTGAGTAACGCGACTGTGGCGACATTGGCCCCCTGCGCGCCGCCGCCCTTAGAAAAACAAGGCGTCGAGGCGATTCCGATTATGGATTACATCGGCAATACGCCGTTGTTTCGTCTCAATCATATTCCTGCACATCTCAAGACTGTCGAAATCTACGGCAAAGCCGAATATCTTAACCCCGGCGGCAGCGTTAAAGACCGCGCTGCCTTTCAAATGATTTGCCGGGGCATCAAATCCGGCGAACTCACGCCCGATAAAATCATTCTCGATTCGACCAGCGGCAATACCGGCATCGCTTACGCCATGATCGGCGCCGCCCTGGGTTATAAAGTGAAATTGGTCTTACCGGGCAACGTATCGCCCGAACGCAGCGCTATTCTCAAAATGTATGGCGCCGAAGTGATTCTCTCCAGCGAATACGAAGGCAGCGACGGCGCGATTCTACTTGCCCGAAAAATCTACGCTGAGAATCCTGACGCTTATTTCAAGCCAGATCAATATAACAACGAAGCCAATTCATTAGCGCATTACACTGGCACTGGCCCGGAAATTTGGAAGCAAACACATGGCCGCATCACGCATTTTTTAGCCACTATTGGCACAACCGGCACCCTGATGGGCACGGGCCGCTTTCTTAAAGAGCAGACTCCGGCCCCGAAAATCTACGCGGTTGAACCAGACCACGAATTTCATGGCATCGAAGGCTTAAAACATATCGCCTCTTCGATTGTGCCGGGCATTTATCGTCCTGAAACCCACGACGAAAAACTCCCCGCAAAAACCGAAGACGCCTATGACATGCAAGCGCGCCTTGCCAGTGACGAAGGTATCTTCGTCGGCTTTAGCGCCGGGGCCGCCGTCCACGCCGCCCTGCAATTAGCCGAGCAAATCGAAGCACAGGGCGAATACTCCGAAGAAAACAAAGCCATCGTCGTCACCATCCTCTGTGATCGAGGCGACAGATATTTGACCCAGTTGGGCCGTATGCATTTGTAATTTGCAGGTCTAATACCCCTAAGAAACGGTATTAGACCGCTTTTGCCGCATAACATAATTCTAATTCTGCAAAATCGCATATAAAACTGACTTTTCCGCATAATACCACTGCTCTGCGTATTATCTGGAATTGTTCCGTATAATTACAAGTTCGGCTGTTCCCCACAGCGTTGCTGATGATTAAAATGTGACTCAATCGAAAGGATGTGTCCTATGTGGCTATACCTTCATCAAGAAGGCAAAATCGGCAACTTGATTGACTTGACAGGCTCTGTAATTTGGACAAAAACAAGCGACTTGCAAGTATTTGTCCGTCGCCCGCACGATGCTTATACAGTCAAATTTGAGAATGAGAGCGATACACGTCGCTTTTTCAAGGCGCTTTTGGCAGGTATAAAGGACAAGGCAGAATTGCTGGATATGGTTGAGGCAGATTTGAAATATGCCACTTATAGTAGAACAGAACACGCTGTTCGCATCACAGGGCCGGATGGTCACCAATGGCTCAGCGTCCATGTTGAGAACTAACCTGTGACTATTGAAGTAGTTAGGAAGGTTCAAAGCAGCCAACACCAGCCGAACGAGGCACTGCATCCGACCGCCTACAGTTCGCTCGTTCCTCGCTCCCTTTCGGTTGTGGGTGAGCTTAGTCGTTCAGCGGATGCGCGAGGCGCTACTAAATCGCTATTGGGAATGTTAGAATACAAAAGAGAATGAAAACCTATTTTGATCCAAATATGTTCTCATGGAGAGCCAGGTGGCCCGGTGACCTTCGAGGCCACCCTTGGCTTCACGCGGATGGAAATCCTAACGACAAGTATTATGATTTTAAGACTAATCCCGAATTAGTTTCTGAAGTATTGGACGATTGGAAACCTTGGGCCCGTTATGGCGCAGTTCAGCGGTTCTATGCGTTGTTGAGGTGGCTCAACGGTCAAAGTTCGCCCTTTGAGTCGAATGATTCGCGTTTTTATCCGCCACGAGTTAACACACAGAAGGACCAATGGCCGAAACATCAAGAGTGTAGTGGAATCTTGATGTTTTTCTTCCGAGACATCCGATTGAACATATCGAATGAGGGCGAGAGGTGGTTAAAGCCAGACCCTAATTTGCCATATCTGCCGCCGAGTAATGAAACTGACTGGCTGATCGACGCCACACAATCTTATCTTAAGCGTGCCAAGCCTGAATTGGAATGGGGTTGCGTCGTCAGTTCTGTTATGCCCACTCGTTACTGGAAGTTACCTGGCGAGCATAAAGATCAATTAGGTTACGAAGTTATGTTCCAATTTTGGGCATTTGGAGATGATGAACAAGAAACCATGAATAATTTAGAAGCGGTAATAGATGCGATACATGACAGCCTTAAGAATGTTTCAGAAGAAATAAATGTCTGATACTAACCAACAACGAGACAACAAGGCACTGTAGTCGACTGTCTACAGCTTCAGCTTTCGGCGGGTGAGATTGGTCATTCGGCCACAAACTGGTGTGAGTTTCAGTTTACAGAGAGTTGCTATGGCCCAGACAAGTAAAAAGCAGTTGTCACAGGCACAACGCGAAGAATTACTCAAAGCGTTGAAAGCCCGTTTTGAGAAAAACATGGGTCGCCACAAAGGTCTTGAGTGGGCTAATGTTCAAGCCAGGCTGGAAGCCCACACGGACAAACTTTGGACACTCCATGAAATGGAAAGAACCGGCGGTGAACCGGATGTTGTTGGTCTTAATACAAAGACCGGCGAATACATTTTTTATGATTGTTCAGCGGAAAGTCCTGCAGGTCGGAGAAGCGTTTGTTATGACCGAGAGGGGCTGGAGTCAAGGAAAGACCATAAACCAGAAAACAGCGCTGTTGACATGGCAGTGGCCATGGGCGTTGACCTTTTAACGGAAGCACAATATCGAGAATTGCAGGAACTAGGGAATTTCGATACGAAGACATCGAGCTGGGTGCAAACACCTTCTGCTATTAGAGAACTCGGCGGTGCCTTGTTTTGTGATCGCCGCTACGGCAAAGTCTTCGTTTATCACAACGGTGCGCAATCCTACTACAGCGCCAGGGGGTTCCGTGGCTCGCTGAAGGTCTGAGTGGCCGTTATGCGAAGCCAGATTTCAGATACGATAAAACACAGTAAAAGGCCGCAAGGAGAACTATCCTTGCGGCCTTTTCTTTGGTTAAGCGAATCTACTCCGGTTGCACAGCGGCAAAGGCGGCGGATTCGGGGCGCAGGTATTTCTCGGCCATACGGCGCACGTCTTCCAAAGTAATGGCGTTGATGCGCGCGGCATAAGAATCACTGTTGCGATAACCTAACCCGAAAAGTTCGTCACCGGCAGCTTCGCGGGCCTGTGCGCTGTTACTCTGGCGGGCAATGGCTGCCGCGCTAATCGCCATGCTTTTAGCGCGCTCTAATTCTTCAGCAGAGAAGTTGGCTTCGCGCGCTTTCTTGATTTCCTCGGCAATGATGTTTTTTACTTCGTCCAGTTTGTCTTTTGTGGTGCCGGCATAAACTACGAACATTCCTGGATCAAGGCCCGGTGAATCATAGGCGTGAACGTAATATACCAGTTGGTTATCACGCAGCCGTGCATGAAGGCGCCCACCTGGCAGGCTGGAGCCGGACAATGCCGCATCCAGCACATCAACGGCATAGCGGTCGGCGTTGCGCACATCAATGCCCGGATAACCGTAATACAAAACCGCTTGCTGAATACCCGGCTTTTTGATTTCACTGGTGGTGAATTGCGAAAGAGTAGCGGGTGGCGCGGGCGGTGCAGGCAAACTGCCTTCCCTTTTGAAGTTTTTGAACTGATCTTCCGCGACACGGCGCACTTCCCCGGCGTCCACAGCGCCATAAACCGCGATGACGATCTCTTTCGGCAACATGACTTTGGCCCAGAAATCCGATAAATCCTTGCGCCCCAACTTTTGCACCGAAGCCAGAGTGCCAAGGTGCGAGCGGCCATAGGGATGGCTGCCAAAATAAGTGCGGCGCAAAAGTAACCCAGCGGCGATTTCGGGTTCATCTTCCTGCTGTTGCAGCGCTGCTAAAACCTGCTGCTTCACGCGCGAAATATCATCTTCATTAAAAGCCGGAAGCGTAAAAGATTGCGCGACTAAGTGAAAGCCGGTCTTCCAATCTTGCTTGAGCCACGACGAATCTACGCCCCACGAATTGTAACCGCTGAACGAAGACAACGAACCACCCAAAGCATCCACTTTGGCCGCAATGGTCTCGTAAGAGTTGACACGCGTTGAACGCGTCAGTAACTCCGCAAACAGGTTTGCCACACCGGGCTTGTTAGCTGGTTCCAGGCGCGAACCTCCAAGCCCTTGCACAACAATCGAAACTGTTGGCGCCGAATGATTTTCGCGAATAATGAGGCGCATTCCATTGGGTAGCGAGACCATTTGCGGCGGCTTGACGCTGGCTACCGTCGCGCTTGTTGCAGCCACGCTTTGGCCCTTGCCGTTAGGAACAACCAGAGCCGTGGAAAAACCGTCGCGAGTTAGATATTTCTTGGCGGCTTCCAGCACCTGCTCAGCCGTGACGGCTTTGATACGCTGCACGTAAAAGCGCGAAAAAGTGGGGTCGCCTGTGCCCAGTTCGTCATAAGCGACTTGTTCGGCCTGCTCATCAACTTCTTGATTGTTGAAGATGAAATTGGATTCGATCTGCCGCTTGGCCGTGCTCAGTTCATCGGCGCTTACTTTTTCTGTCCACAATCGTGTTGTTTCGTTCCAGATTTGCGTGCCGGCTTTGTCCAGATTCTGCGGCGGCATTTCGGCGCGGATGGCGAAAACACCGGCATTGTAATTAGGCGTTGACGACCACGCCGCAATCGAAGTGACGAGGTTCTCTTTTTCGCGCAAGGTGCGCACTAAACGGCTGCTTTCGCCTCCACCTAAAATCTGCGCCAAGACATCAAGGGCATACAGATCGGGATGCTGCAAGGGAACCGTATGCCAGCCCATCATCATGTAGGTTTGGCCAATAGGTTTTTCCACGACAGCGCGGCGGCGCGTGGTTTGGCGCGGCTCCTGGGGCAAAACCGGCGTTGCCGGGGCGCGGCGCTCCCAGCCTTTGAAAGCGGCTTCGGCAGCGTCCAAAGCGTATCGCGCGTTGACATCACCGGCAATGGAAAGCACAGTATTGCCCGGCGTGTAATGCGATTTGTAGTAATTGACGATGTCTTCGCGGCTTAATTTGTCGAAGATTTCGCGATGGCCGATAACGGGATAGCTCACAGGATGCGTTTGAAAAGCCGTGCTGTAAAACAGCTTATAGAGCACGCGATCAGGGTCGTCCTCGCCCATGTTCATTTCGTTGTGAATGACGCCGATTTGCGTTTTAACTTCCTTTTCGGGAAAGGTCGCGTTCTGCAATTGATCGGCAGTGAGTTCCAGCGCTTTTTGAAAATACTGCGAGGCTGTTGTGAGGTGATATGCCGTTACATCGTAGGAAGTGTAAGCATTGGATTGGCCGCCGATAGCCTGCACTTCATCATCCATCTGCTGCTTGGTGCGATTGGTCGTGCCTTCACTGAGAACATGCTCAAACAAATGTGAAATGCCTGAACCCAAATGTTGGCCTTCATAAATCGAACCGGTGCGCACATAAGCGCGCACCGCGACAACCGGCGCGGCGCGATTCTCTAAAACCAAAACCGTCAGGCCATTAGGCAAAACGCGTTTAACAGGTTGCGGCAGATTGGCACGCGGCGTTGCCAGAACCGTTGCCGGTTTGAGCTTTGCTTTTCCAGAATTTGTTTTGGCTGGTTCGCGCAACGCTTTAATATCTACCGGCTTGACGAAGCCGCCCGCTTTTTGTGCGAGGGCTGAAGTTACAAAAGAAGCCGCAGACAGGGCCATCAAAGCTGTCGAAGATATAAGAAAAAGTTTTTGTCGCTTCATAAAAATATGTTTGCTCGCCCAAATGGCTTTGTTAAGACAACATAAGAATCTAATCCTAAAATCAATCTATTTATAGATTCTTTGCGGGTGCCCCTGGGCAGGACTCAGAATGACGATGTTTCCTATCAGGCATCTTAAGATGCTTTTTCGGCGCGCTTGCGGGCCATTTTTACCAGCAAACCGCCGCCGCCCCCGACGATTAGAGCCGTGATAAGTGCCACCAGAAAAATATTCCTATGCGCCGGGCCTCCGGCGTTATCAGTGTTTCCATTTTCCTGTAAAGCATTAATCACTTCAAACTGGGCATCCGGCGCCTGATACCAAAATGCTATCCAGCGAAATAGTAAATCATTGGAACTGTTGCCGTTGCCATGTTCAAAATCGAATTGCAACGACTGCTTGAACGGCAACGCATCAGGAATCATCAAACGATAGGCCGAAATGCTCGGTGGCATTTTGGCTTTGGAAGTCATACCATGATAATCAGCGGTAAACGGCTTTTCAGGAAAATACCAGGCTGACGAAAAGTAATCCTCCGTCCCCGTCCCCTCAAAAACTTTACCATCAGCCGTTATGGTTTCGTTACCTTCGAGATAAGCAAAAGTGCGCCGCCCTGAATCGGGCGCTGGTGTAATCGAAAGATTCATCCCACATAAGGCACCTTTACCTTTAATATTCAGCATTCGCAGCGGCTTCTTTTCTTGAGTGCGTGCCGAACCATAAGCCGCGTGAAAACGATAAGGCGGCGCTTGGTTTAATTGGCGATAAGCGATTTGTGTGTCCAAAGCCAATGGCTTTGCACCGTTGTTTATAAAAGTGAGCCTCACACCTTTACCAAAAGGCATTGGCCATGAGATTGCCGCTTTGCCTTCGTCAAGAACAAAAGCGGCGCTTTGCGTGCTTTGGCCCTTATCGAACAAACCCAGTAACGCTGACAGGGGTGATTCGACAGCAGTTTCTTTGCTGTCAAAAGCGATTTTCAACTGTAAAACCTGTAAGTCCGCCACTCGAAGCGGTGATAGAGTGATGCCTTCAATCAATCCAGCGCCGGAGAGTTCCAAAGTTTGTTCATCGCCGGGCGCCAATTCGATTTTCTGTTGCAGGTTTTGCCTTGTGCCGGTTTCAAGCGAGAGAGCCTTAAACAAAGGGCGAATCGAAGCCTGATAAAAGAATT
Source organism: Abditibacteriaceae bacterium (assembly GCA_036399215.1). Taxonomy (GTDB): domain Bacteria; phylum Armatimonadota; class Abditibacteriia; order Abditibacteriales; family Abditibacteriaceae; genus DASWNL01. The sequence goes on along the minus strand of DASWNL010000130.1, from coordinate 10,701 downwards.
TATTACCTTCGGGATTTTGGCTTTTATTAAAGACTTCCAGCGCCGCACCCTGAGGCAACGTTTGCCAGGGTAGCGGTTTTCCACCTACAGAAAAAACTGGCGAATGATACGAAGTAAAAGCCTTTTCATAAATGAGCGCCCGTGAGGACGCCCAGCTTTTGTTGACGACCTGCCCGCCGCGCGTGAGGTTATGGGCCGGCTTGCCGGGAAAAAACAAAGACACATCAATTTTCTCCGGTTCGAGAGCCGTAAACCACAAGCGATTCAGAACGCCAGCGGTCAACGGAATGCGGCGCTTCTCGCCCGGTTTGAGCAGTAAATAATCTTCGTTTTCGTTTTTTGGATCGGTTGAAGCAAACCATTTGTAAACTGGCCAATCCGGGGAATAACTCAGCGATTCATCAGCGGCATAAGAAGGTGAAAACAAAAGCACAATTCCAAAAAACAAGAGAGCATGGAGTTTTCCCACTTCCACCTTCATCCTTCCGCCTTTAATAAATCGTGCCATCGTCGCCTCCGCTGCATACGCCGCAGCCACCGACGCTACATTCACTATCCAGCGATTCGCCACGCGCTTCGGCATCAATCATCTGCTCCAATTCGTCGGTCATGTCTTCGCCGGTTTCCGCGCTCATTTCGCGGCCCATCTCACGAGCGAAGCGGCGCAAATCGCGCGGATCATCCATGTCGGCGCTTTCCAGACGATCAGCGATGGCGTCCATGCGCTCATCTTCGCTACGTCCACGTGCAATGCGCGAAATGAGTTTTTTCAGTTGCGTTGAGCCGCAGCGCGGGCACGCCGCCTCGCTGTTTTCAGCGATAACGCCAGACAGAAAAGTGAATTGTTTGGCACACTCGGCACAGCGAAACTCAAATAACGGCATAGAGAAATTTATAGATTCCAGACAGCCTGGCGTTCAAGACGCATAGTTTCAAAAACATGATGCAACACGTCTTGCGATTCAGGCCGCAAAACCGCATTGCGACGCGCTAAAGTGGCTTGCACCGTTTCCAAGCACTTGTCAAAACGATACTCCTGCCAGCCGGCGAGGCCACCCCAACTGAAACTGGGAATATATTTGGGTGCTACCCCGCCGCCAAAAATATTGCAACAGGCGCCGATATGAGAACCAGTGGTTAAATACTGGCCGATGCCGATTTTGGTGTGATCGCCAATTAGTGATCCCAAAAATTGCACGCCGGTTTCGACAGGAGTTTGCACATCACGCTGAAAGCGAATGGTTCCGTAAGTGTTTTTCAGGTTGCTGGTTGTTGCCCCTGCGCCGAAGTTCACCCAACGGCTCGCCCAGGTGTGGCCCACAAAACCTTCATGAGATTTATTGACGCGGCTTTGAAAAATCGTCGCCGACACTTCGCCGCCGACTTTGCAGTTCGGCCCCAAACTGGTGCCGGGTCGCAAGCGCGCGCCATCAATGGTGCAAAGCGGCCCCACGAAAACCGGCCCCTGAATTTGCGACCACTTCACCTGAGCGCCCTCGGCAATGATAATAGGCCCGCCCGTAACATCTAAAACGCAGCCTGGCTGCACCCCGGCGCCGGCGCCAATATGAATAAGCGAAGCATCACCGATAATATGCACGCCACGCCAGCTTATGGCGCCGCGCACGTTGCGATGCAGTTCATTCCACAGTTCAAAATCCGCGGCGATGAATTTATCGCTCCGGCTGAGAATCTCCCACGGCGCAAGAGATGGTAAACCGGGTGCGATGTCGCGCTCAACTTCATCAGTAATATCTTCATTGACCGGCAAACCAGTGCGAGCGCGTAAATAAGGCGCAAGATGCGGGCGGCATTTCAGCGCCACATCTTTGGTTCGCAAGAGTGCCCGATCCAACGGGCAAAGCACACCATAACGTAACTCGTAAGTGGCCCGCGTCAAGGCCATCGGCAGAAAGTTTTCTGCGTTCTCTTCGACGACCAGAAGTTTCATAAGAAGTTCAAAGTTCAAGGTTCAAAGTTCAGGGTTGGTTTGCACTTTGAATCCGCCCAAGAGGGCACCCGGAACTTTGAACCTTGAACTCAATGAATAATGCGCGGGCCGCCAAAGCCGCCGGGGCCGGGGTTATTAGGCAACTTTATGCCCGTAATCGAAACGAAGTTGACGCGCAGGTCATTGAGGACACGATCTAATTCGCGGGCGACTTGCGGCTCGATTTGCGACTGGATAACCGGCAGCAAAGCACCAAAGGCATCAATGGCCAGGCGCGCCTGAGCGTCGTTGCGCGCGATAAGCCCGGTGTAAGGGTTGGGACGAAAACCCAGATGCACATCGGCGCGGGCTTTCATTTCCATCACCATTTGCAAAAGCATCGGCCCCACTTCTAAGGAGGCTGCCGATTGCGCCTGGCGCTCCATTTCTTCACGCACCGCGCCTTTTTCCTGGTCGGTCAAAGGGCGTCCCATGCGGTGCTCAATTTCAGCGAATTGCTCTGCTTCCAGTTCGGCGCGCAGTTGCTCGGCTTCTTCAGGAGTCAGTTCCTCTTCGTATTCTTCCTGGGCCGGTTCGGCATCGCCACTCTGGGCTACCGGCGTTGAAGAGGGCGCCGCGCTCCCGCCCCCGCCAATGATTTCCAATTTTGGAGGCGCTTCTGCCTCGGATTCGGCAGTGGGCGCCACGCCCCTACCCTGGCGCTCTTCTTCGTTCAGCATCCGCCGGTCAACAATGCGGATTTTTGGTTCGTCGTCACGTTCATCAGCCATGAAAATATCCTTAAAATTGTCTTTTATCGTAAAGCAGTTTCCAACATATCGAGATGTTCCTGAAAGGCGGCTTCCTCCAGCGCGGGTTTCCCTCCCAAAAGCAAGCCTTCAGGCAGTTCAATCCACGAACGACAACCTAAGAATTCGGGGCGCATCGTTACGATATGCGGCGCTTCGGCTTGAAAAACACGCAGCGCCACACACAACAAGGGATGTGCCGGTTTATAATCCAAACGCAAGCGCAAATATGACTCTTCATAGATATGCGGCGCACGCAGCAGCTTGCTCAAATTATCTTCGGCGTCGGGCGGCAAAGCCCAAACACGCGCTACCTGCGCCCATAAACCCAACACGATGAAATCGAGGTTTTCGCCGTCCTGTTGCAAAGTTGCGACTGTGCCAAACAAGTCACGGTCTTGCGGTTTAACACGCTCTTCGCTTTGATGCTCGTAAGTGGGTTGCAGCCAGAAGGTTTGATGCTCTAAGGCGAACACGCCGTAATCATCTTCGATGCCGCCCTTGCGTAACAGCAAAACCTGCCGGCCTTCTTGTAAGGCCCGGCAGGTCACCGCCCATTCTTTGAGCGCTGCGGTCGAGGTTTGCAACGAGGTTTGTAACATCGCTCCTGAGTTTGCGGGATGAAGCGATGAAGGGCAAGCGGAAAGGCGGTTTGATGCAGGATGTTGCTGTTCTAACTCAACATCCTGCATCAAATGCCTGGTTATTAACTCATAAACTGGGGCTGCTCAACGCGCCGCACAAACGACAGTTCGAGCAACGTATCGAGTTTTGCGACGCTAACGGTGCCAAGCAGTAATTTGTTGGGCGTTAGTGTCGCCGCCCACTCAAATCCGGCGGCTTTCAACTTTTTCAGGCCATCAACGGGCAAACTACTCAGCCAGATTTGCACTTCGATGCGCCCATTCTTTACGCCAGGCAACGATGCTTTTTGTAAAGGAGCCGATAGTTTTAAGCGGCGCAGCGTGGCTTTGCGCTCTTCGGGCTTCATCTTTTCTAATTGATTCTTGAAATCGGCAGAATCTAAAAGCAAAGACGTGCCATCGGTTTGCGATTTTTCGGCTAAAGCTTCCAATCCCTTCGCCAATAATTTGGGGGCAGGAACCGGACTTGAAATCACTGGCCCCGGTGCGCCTTGTGAGCCGGGCAGGCCCTGGGGTGCGGGGCTTGCGGGAACGGCACCGGCAGCCACTGTCCCAGAACGTCCTAACACAGTTTGTCCCATCGCCGTGCGGGGCACTAAAGCGGCTCTGGTAGCACCACGAACTCCACCTGCGCCACCGCTACTCATATTCGAGCTATACAATAAGCCCATTGCCACTCTGTTCTCGACCTCAGCACCAAAAATTCCTTCATAACTCACGCCTTCAGGCATTTCCACGGGGACATTAATGGTGCGCTGCTTCCCACCGATATTTACCACGCGCTGCTCAACGGCAACGAAACTTGTATAAGGACTCATGAGGCGATATTCCAATGCCAGAGCGGTGACTTTCGAGGTTGTTTCTGTAGCGTTGCCGCGTGCGCCTTCCCACTGAATGTCGTCTATCTTTTCGCGCGCCCACAGCGAAGGCAGAGCTTCGGCGCTTTCGGTTGGCTCTTCGGGCAAAGTGATAGGAATCGCTTCTTCCCACGGTTGGCCGCGCAGCAGGCCGCGCACGATAATTTCGCCTTTCATACCGCGTTTGTAGCGGCCTTTTAAAATAATCGGCGCACTGGAAAACACATCGGGAATATGGCGCGGCAAAACATCTTCAACCGGCAAGCCGCCCCAATCAACCGATACATCAAGTAACAGCGGTTGCGCCACGCGGTCATAAAACTTTTGTGCGGCGGCCTTGCCGTCTTCATTTAGCGTTACATATTGCGCCACGCCACGCCCTTCGCGTGCCATGCCATCAATTAAATAACGATTGACGCTGTTGCCCACGCCAAAGGGAAAGACGCGGGCCTGCCCGCGATGCGCGCCGACATGTTTGATAATCTCCTGATCGTTACCAACGTAGCCATCGGTCATCTGACAAATAATACGCGGGCGCTTCGGGTCGGCAGGCAGCTTCAAAGCATAATCCGCCGCCTTAAGAATATCGGTGCCGCCCGCCCCGGCTATTGGCTCTAACCAGGCAATTGCTTTTTCGACGTTGGCTTTGGTCGCTGCTACTGGTGCGGGAAAACAAGGAAAAACTTCCGTCGTAAAACCAATGAGTTGAAAGGTATCGCCCGGATTCAGGTTGCGCAAGCAGTGGCGCATGGTTTCTTTGGCTTTCTCTAAAGGCCAGCCCATTTGTGAACCGGTCTGGTCAATGACAAAAACCATCTCTTTGGGCGCAACTTCTTCATTTTTGGGCGCATCCGGCGGCTGCAAAATGAGAGTAAAATAGCCGCCATCGGCGCCGCTGGGCGCATACGCAATGACGCCGCTTTGCACGCGCTCGCCTGCCACTTTATAACGCAGGATGAAATCTTTATTGGGCAGCGTCGCCGCATTTTGTAATTGAACTAAAGCACGCTTGGCGCCTTGCTTTTGAATATCAATGGGATGCAGAGGCGAGGAAACCTCTTGCAATGGGAAGCCGGCATCGAGATTGACTTTGATTGAAATATCGTGACCGGCGCGGGTATTTTTAAGCGCAATGGGCGGCGTGATTTTTTCAGGATTCTGACCGGCGGAAGAGCCGCCCGTATAACGCGGGCCAACAACAGTGGGAAAAGCCCATTCATACTGGCCGTCATCGTATTTAAGGGTGTTGACGAACGAAATATCAATCGTCACATCTTCACCCGGCATCAGGTTAGCCACCGACTGCGTGAAGATGTTGGAACGCTCTTGATCGAGCAAAGCCGCCGCTTGTCCGGCACTTTTGGCCGCTTCGTAAATCGCTCGTGCTTCCTCGCGCTTTTTGATTTGACCTTTGACCAGACGCTTGCCGATTTTCATGGTCATGTCATCAACGGCGGCATCATCGGGCAAAGGAAAGGTGTAAATCGCTTCAACCGGCTCTTTTGCGGTATTGCGAAACTTCTGCTGCACATGAACGCGAGCTACGAAGCCGGCAATGTTGGCCTCCACTGCGGTATGTTGCAGCGGGCACACGCCGACTTCCTTGCCGCCGCGTCGCAAAATCAGTTCGCCCGCTGCTGAATTCACAGGAGGAACTGTTTTACTATCGGCAGTTTTTGGTGTCGGCGGGATTAGCGGCGCCGGTGAGGATGCAGTCGTTATTCTAACAGCGGCGCCAGTCAGCAAAACAGCAACAACCAGTGTGCGGCCTGTGGTGAAGCAGTTCATAGTGAAGCTCCTCAAAGTTTGAGGCATTGACCCACTGCCTTACTGCTTTGTTCCGCTACCACGAATTCCAATTTATGGAAGGTAACTCAAAGAAAGATTTCTCCGGTTTTTATTAGATGTGAAGTGTTAGCGGCAATTAAGGGAATCAGAGGCGTAAATTCGGCAAGGCTGTCTTTTTCTATGATGTCGCGCGTGAAAACAACCAGCGTAAACAGATTACCCTGTGGATAAATGCCTCCCAGACCGAAAACCGTCTTTATTTGATTTTCTGCAACAAAATCCTGTGCAGGGATTATGAAGCGCCCTTGATAATCGGTAGCTGTTGCCGCCTCGCGCACGTAAAAAGTGCCGATCCATCCGCCGGCTAACTCCTTTTCTGAAAGACCTGTGCTTTCCACATTACTGAGCCACTCCAATTTGACATCTAACTCTTTGAGGAGGCGGGCAATCATGGGAATAGACTCCACGAAGCTAACAGAAACCAGCGGAATACCAATGTGCCCTTTCGATAGGCGGCGATCATTCCAGGCATCTTGCACGCCGCTCGTGCCCAACAAGGAAAGCACGGGCACCTCATCTGTAATCTCTGCTGTAATATCTTTCTCACGAGCCAGTGTGTCTACAAACTTTTGATTTGCAGTAGGCAGCGCCGCATAAGGCACAGTGACGAAACAGCGCACGAGCACAATGGACTCTTCAAACTCAGCAAAGAGAACTTCAGCCAATCGCTGAGTTGCCGTTTCCAGCGTGGTGCATTCTCTTAATACTTCCCGCACAGCATCCCGAACCTTCAATGATTCCTGCCAGGAGTGATTCCCAATGGTAGCCATGCAGCGCCTTTATTAAATGTTTAAGCCTGGTTACTGCTGCTGCCAGTTTATCGAACTTTCACCGCTGCTTGATGCGGTTCGATATTCGCTTGAATGCAAACCAGCAATGTATACGGTTAAGTTTCCCCTCTTATGTAGTTCTTTGCTGTTCAGGTTTGGCATAACTGCCTGTCGCGACAGGCAGGTTGCTTCTCTTTTTGTGGGAATCCTGTGGAACAGTGCAGTCGCTGATGAAATGCTACCGTTTGGAATAGTGGCGGTGTTATAATGCCTTTTAATCAATTCCCCAGAGAAAACGGAGGCTGAAATATGAAAGAGTATGCGTCCGGGGCTATACGAAACGTCGCGTTGGCCGGGCATGGCGGCTCCGGCAAAACGACTTTGGCCGAAGCGTGTTTATATCTGGCCGGGGCCAGTGAGCGCATGGGCAGCGTGGACGACGGCAACACCGTCAGCGACTTTTTGCCGGAAGAGATTAAGCGCAAAAGTTCGGTCTGGACAAGCCTGATGGCCTTTGAGCATGGTGGCGCGAAATTCAACCTGGTTGACACGCCGGGCTACGCGGATTTCTTTGGGAAGGTAGTTTCTGCATTTAATGCCGTTGAAAACGTGGTGCTGGTAGCAAACGCCACCACAGGACTTGAAATTGGTTTAGAGCACGATACAAAACACGCCCGGTCACATGGCCTGGCGTGTTTTGTTTGGGTGAATGAACTCGACCGCGAACGCGCCAATTTTGATAACGTTTTCGATTCGCTGCACGACAAAATGCACCTGCCGGTTGTAGCACTCAGCTACCCGTTGGGACAAGAAGCCGAGCATCGCGGTTGGATTGATGTTATCGAGGGCAAAGCCTACGAAGATAAGGCCGGAAAACTCACTGAAGTGCCTCTGCCTGATGGATGCAAGGCACGCATTAGCGAACTGCACACCCAATTGGTCGAGGCGGTTGTCGAGTGCGACGACGAAGCGATGGAAAAATACCTCGAAGGAAGTGATATTTCTCGTGGCGTTCTGCAAGATTTAATCTGTCGCTGCGTTCGCACCGGACGCATTGCGCCGGTTCTTTGCGGCAGCGCGCAAAAGCTGATTGGCGTGAAGAATCTCTTAGATCGCCTCGAATGTTGCGGCGTGCCGCCCCACGATGTGCAGGACGTGAAAGCTGACCCGCAGGCGCCCTTTCAAGGCTTTGTTTTTCAAACTTTCTCCGACCCACATACCGGGCGCGAAACCTTTATCAAAATTGTTTCCGGCACTCTCAAACGCGATGCGGATGTGATTAATGTGAACAATGGACATCACGAAAAAATCGCCCATCTTTACGCGCCCTTTGGCAAGAAATTCAACGAAGTGGGGCAAATGCAAGCCGGCGATATTGCTTTAGTTTTAAAGTTGAAAAACACGCATACCAACGATAGCCTGAGCGCCATAGTCAACGGCAAGCATTTCACGCCGCCCGATTATCCTCAAAGCCTCTATGCCCTGGCAATCGAACCGGCCACGCACGGCGATGATGATAAGTTGAATGAAGCCCTGGCCAAACTGGCCGATGAAGACCCTTCGTTTCATGTTGAGCGCAATGCAGAAACCAATCAGACCGTGATGTATGGCCTGGGTGATATGCATTTGCAGATGCTGATTTCTCGCTTGCACAACGCTTTTGGTGTCAATGTTAAAACCTTCGAGCCAAAAATCGCCTATCGCGAAACAGTTCGTAAAAGTGCCAAAGTTGAAGGCAAATTGAAAAAGCAGTCGGGCGGACACGGCCAGTTTGCTCAAGTGATGCTGGAAGTCGAGCCGAACGCGCCGGGCGCCGGTTTTGAGTTCGTAGATAAAATCGTCGGCGGAGTTGTGCCGCGCGCTTTTATTCCCGGTGTGGAAGAAGGCATTCGCAGCGCCTTACAGGAAGGGCCGTTGGCTGGTTATCCCCTGGTTGACATCAAAGTGACGCTTTATGACGGCAAGTTTCACGATGTGGATTCATCGTATCAAACTTTCAAAATGGCGGGAGCCATCGGATTGCGCAATGGCACGCGCGAAGCCTCACCAGTGCTCTTAGAGCCAGTCATGCAAGTTGAAGTTGAGACAGCAGAAAATCACGCCGGCGATGTGATTGGCGACCTTAATGGGCGGCGCGGGCAGATTCTGCGCATGGAGCCGATGGAAACCGGCACAGTGAAAGTCACTGCCTATGTGCCGGATGCATCACTGCTTGCCTACCCGATTACGTTGCGCTCGATTACGCATGGCCAGGGCACTTTCACCAAGAAGTTCGTGCATTACGCACCGGTGCCTGATAACGCGGCCAAACCCTTGATTGATGATTATCAAAAGCGGCGCGAAGCCGGGCACTGAAAACACCCATGAAACTTTCTTTTTCAGGACGCGAAGCCATCCTTATGTGCGTGCCAGCCCTTTTGGTGCTTGGCGCGGGCCTGGCGATGAGCCGCCGTCCGATTGCAGCGCCGATTCCACCCCCGGCTGTGCCGACGCCAACACCGGTTGGGTTTTGGGTAGAACTAAAGCAGTTTTCGACTGAAGAAGTCAATCCGGCCAACGCGCGCGAAGGCGTTGATACTTGCGTCACGATGGTGGCTTATGAGCGCAATGCTCCCTCCCAGGTGGAGTGGCATTACGCGCGGCGCCTGGTGGCGTTGAAGAAGGGCAAAGCGCAGGTGTTATGGAGCGACTGGGGAGACGAAGCGCCCGCCGGCAAAGGCGTCTGGCAGGGACACAGCAATTCGCTATCAACAGGTTTTCAGGCTTTTAACATTTTATTCAAACTCCACAAAGTGCCGCCGCAGGCAGGTGAGATTATCTTCGTGCTGGATGCCGTGGCGCGCCCTGCCGCCGCGAACAAACCTTGGAGCGGTGGTAAAAGCGTGGCGCCAATTGTTTTAGACCGCTTGGCGAAAAATGGTGGCCTGCGCTTGACGCGGCGTTTAATTTTGCGCCGCGATGGAGAGCAAACGACAAAGCCAATTTTCACAGTGCCCGCCGCGCTGCAAGTGAAAAATGCCATCGTAAAGCGACTGGCTAAACCCGATGAATACGGCAATGAAATCAAAGTGACTTTGTATTTGCTTTACACGGGCAATGAAGCCAAGCCGCAGATGAGTTCGGCGGAGGGCTTGGTTGTATATGATGAGAACCACAAAATGGTTGACCGCAACAGTGACCAGTCGATGCCACAGCGCGTGGGCGAGGGGCGCCTTTACTCTTTGTCGGCGGGTTACCACCTGAAAGCCTTGCGTGGTGCGCGGAAAGTTTTAGTCACGGCGGACGTTCACGATGGCAAAACTTGGCTGGTCAATGGCCGCGCTTTTGCCGATGTGCCAACTGGTGTGCCACAGGGGAAATAATTTTGTCACGGAACTCTCCCCTTGACGAGGCGTGTGTTGCGAGGCAATCTTTTCATAGCCGACAATTTCAACAAGATTTTTCGACGCGGAGTTTTATTAATGGCAGCAGAAAAAACGAAAAAGCGCAGCATCAAGGACTCGCCGTGCGGCAGTGTTTCCGGGCCTGAAGCATTTATTCACGCACACGAAGAAGTAGAAAATGCATATGATGCGTTGCTCGCTTTGGAAGGCGAGTTTCAATGCGCGGCAGCGGGACAAATTTCAAAACGCCATTGCGGTGAGAATAAGCTGCTGCATTCGCTCAACATGGAGTGCGTCAACTATTTAGCCCGCCAGAAGATGGTTACTTCGCCCGAATGGCAAGCCGCCTGGGAGCGCTTCGAACGTGCCGTTATTGCTCACCAGGCTACGATGCAAGGTGTGCGCGGCCAACTCGGCGTAGCGCAGGTTACAGAAGTGACCATCACCAAAGTCACAGTTC
>DASWNL010000129.1:0-2022 GCA_036399215.1 Abditibacteriaceae bacterium | reverse complement strand
ATAAAGGGGCCTTAAGGAAATGTTACGAACATGTTAGGAGTGTAGCCTGATTACACAACGTAGCGATAAGGCATCAGGCCGTTCTCCTTTGATACCTGAACGTCCTTACTAATGCTGAAGGGTTTAGAGAGGAGAAAGATGATTTTTACCGGAGTTTTAATCGCCGTCGCGTTCGCTATAGGCCACCTGGCCGCCCGCGAAATGTAAGACGCTTTTCATACCAAGAACGCCGCTCCATTTAAATGGAGCGGCGTTTTGCATTGATGCGCCTGTTTTCTCCCGGCGACCTTCCTTATTTTTGCGTGTAGATCATGCCCCGCACTTTGGCACATTCCAGTGACAGCAGAATGATAGTTTCTGCAACGGCAACAGCCTGCTCATCACTCAGTTGAAGCAGAGCCTGGGGCAGGCCCGGTGAATCAGGGAGTTTGTTAATCCGCTTAAACTCCGCATCTATCTCTTGATAGAGAGGAACTAAATCAACGGGAATATCTTTTTTCGTCAGGCGGGCAAAGGCTTCTTCCCAGGCCGTTACTATGCGCTCTTGAATGGTTCCTGTCCCGGCCAGGGCATAAGCGGCCAGTGCCAGTTTTGAACTCAGGTGGGCAATGTTCATATTTGTTCGTTTGCTAATCAATCTCTAATCTCTATTTTATTCGATATTCGCCCTACTTAACAAAAAAGTCTCGCCATCTATCCGTCGCAGCGGTTTTGTTAGAGGTTAAATTTAGAAATCTTCGCTGCGCCAACGGCGATGCAGCCAGAGCCAGTTATCAGGATAACGGCGGATGATATTTTCCAGATCGTCAATCGTGCGCAGGGTGCCTTCGCGCACAATTTCTTCGCGGCGCTGGCGGTCGTTTTCTATGACATAGCCTGGCGAAACGCGCGTTACGATGCGACCATCGGAAATCCAGGGACGGCGGCGCGTGCCGAAAGTCGGAACAATCGGCGCGCCGGACATCATCGAAAACCGCGCTACGGACGAAACCATACGTGTGGGATGTCCGAAAAAGGGTAGTAACATTCCATCCGGCCCGGCATATTGATCGGGCACAATGCCTAAAACATGATTTTTTTTGAGTGCATCCAACGAAGCGCGGCCACCATTATGCTTGGAGATAACTTTGAGGCCATTATGCCCGCGCACGCGCAGAATCTGTTCTTGAATACCTTGATTAGAGGTTGGACGCGCCACCACGTCGAGGGGAAACGATTGCGCTACCAGGGCGGCCATCATCTCCCAGTTGCCCAGATGCGCCGTCATCATAAGCGCACCGTGCCCCTTCTCCAGAGCATCTGAGAAGTGTTCCATGCCTTCCCAACTCGCGTAATCGCTGATCTCCTGCGGTGTGGCCGTAGCCATGCGCACAAACTCAAAGAGCGTCATCGTCGCGTTTTGCACGCTGCGCCGCGCGATTTGCCGCGCGGCGGCTTCGCTTTGTTCAGGAAATGCCAGGCGCACATTTTCAATTGCCAACTGACGGCGTTTCTTTAAGACCTGGAACAACAAAAGTCCCATCCACCAACCAGCGCGGCGGCATGTAGCCCACGAAGCGTTTTGCATAGCGCCTCCGACCAGAGTCACCGCGCGCATTTCCCAAAAGTTACGATCCAAATTCATTTCACAAGTCTTTCAATAGTTCAGTAAAGTCAGCGGCTTCATCACCAAAATCCAATTGAATAACCAGACTATAAAGGAGCAATGGCTCTGACCAGGCCGCATCAATTTTAACCGCATCTTTTTCAGTTGTCAGCAGCAGCTCGGCGCCCAAAGTTTTCGCTTTTGTAGCAAAGCTACGCACTTCTTTTTCGCGCCAGGCATGATGATCGCGCCGCTTTTCATGAGCCACAACCTGCGCGCCACACTTTTCCAAACTGTTTGCAAATTGCTCATTATGCGCCAAAGCCGACAGTGCTGCTACCCGTCTATTTTTCAAAGTTTCGAGCGGCTTGATTTCGCCGTTATTCTCATTGCGCGCGCCTGTTGGCACATGGTTCGATTGAAATATCAGTGCCCTC
>DASWNL010000128.1:0-18041 GCA_036399215.1 Abditibacteriaceae bacterium | reverse complement strand
CGGCGTTCTCTCTGGCGTTAACCGGTTGCAATCAACCTCCTGCGGAAACCGCGCAAAATGACGGAAGTTCCAAAGACGAAAAAATCAAAGTCGCCTTTGTGACCAACAATCCATCGGATTTCTGGACGATTGCGCGCAAGGGTTGTGAAAAAGCCGATGCCGAACTGCCGAATCTGGAGTTTGAATTTCGCATTCCGGCCAATGGCACCGCTGCCGAACAGACTCAAATCGTGGACGACCTGCTTGCGAAAGGCATTAAAGGCATCGCCATTAGCCCGAAAGACCCGGCCAACCAGACGAGTATGCTGAACAGGGCCGCCAGTCAGGCGCTTTTAGTGACGCAGGATAGTGACGCGCCCAAAAGCAATCGCGCTTGCTATGTCGGAACCGATAACAAAGCGGCGGGCAAGCAGGCTGGCGAAGAGATCAAAAAAGCTTTGCCCAATGGCGGCAAAATTATGGTGTTCGTAGGTAGCAAAGATGCCCAAAATGCGCAGGATCGTTACAAGGGCATTCAAGAGGCGCTTAAAGGCTCCAAAGTGCAGATTGTTGATCTTCGCACCGATGAAGCCGACCGCGCCAAGGCCAAGAACAACGCTTCTGATGCGCTTGTAAAAGAAAAAGACCTTGCAGCCCTGGTTGGCTTATGGAGCTACAATGGCCCGGCGATTTTGGAAGCTGTTAAAGACGCCGGCAAGATTGGCAAAGTGAAAATCATCTGCTTCGACGAAGAAGACCCCACTTTAGCCGGCGTGAAAAGTGGCGCTATCACAGCAACCGTTGTGCAACAGCCTTATAAGTTTGGCTATGAATCGCTCAAGTTGATGGACAAGGTGCTGCGTGAAGGCAAAAGTGCCATTCCCGCCAACAAGATGCAAATCGTGCCGACCAAAGTGATTACCAAGGCCAACGTAGATGCTTTCCAAAAGGAACTGAACCAGATGCGCGGCCGCAGATAAAACGATTCTGTAGTGATAAAGGCCGGAGAGGCGCATAGCTCCGGCCTTTGTTTTTTGTATTTTGATGTCTTACGGAGAGTCAATGAAGAAAGAATTCGGTTTGTTCGCGCTTTTGCTGGTTCTATGCGTCGGGACAGCCATAAAAAGCCCGGATTTCCTGTCGCCGGTGAACCTGCAAAACACCACGAAACAGATCGGGATGTTTGGCATTTTCAGCATAGGAATCGCTTTTGTAATTATTACGGGCGGCATTGACCTGTCGGTTGGCTCGGTGATGGCTTTAATTGGTGTGATGTTTTCAATCATGCTCAATGACCGTCAGATGTCGCCAATCGTAGGCATCGTCGCCATGCTCGGTATCGGCGTTATAGTCGGATTCTTTCATGCTGGTTTGATTACCAAAGCTAAGATGCAGCCGTTTATCGTGACCTTGGGAGGCCTTATGCTGTATCGCGGCATGGCGCGCTACATTGCTAACGATGAATCGAAAGGCTTTGGACAAGTGAATGGTTTTGATGCCATGCAGGCCGGGTTCATGGATCCGTTGTTGGGTGTTCCGGTGCCGTTCATCATGCTGATTCTCATTTCAATTCTGATGTGGTTTGTCTTGCATCGCTCGGTTTACGGGCGCCATTTGTTTGCGGTTGGCAGCAACGAAGAAGCCGCTCGTTACGCCGGTATTAACACCACACGCGTGACTTCCATTGCTTACATTATTTGTGGCGTGCTAACCGCCATTTCCGGCATTCTGTTTTTGTTTTTCACGCCTTCGATTTCGGCTTCCAACCATGCCAACCCGTATGAGCTTTACGGCATTGCCGCCGCGGTTTTAGGCGGTTGTAGCTTGCGCGGCGGCGAAGGAACAATCATTGGCATTCTGCTTGGCACTGCACTGTTGTGCGTGCTACGCAACATGATCAACTTACTGAGCATTCCCTCTTCGATGGAGTTAGCCATCATCGGCGGCGTGATTCTCATTGGCGTTTTAGCCGATCAGCTTTTGAAAAACCGCCCAGCGCGCGTTTGATTTTACAAGGAAGTCCTTACATGAAACTTCGTCATATTTCTGCTTTAGTCGCACCATTATCGCTGCTTTGTTCATTCGCTTCGGCGCAGAACGCTACCTTGACCGGACGTGTTCCGGCAGTCCCGCTTGTGGCACATGACCCCTATTTCAGCATCTGGAGCATGGCTGACAAACTAACCGATGCGCCAACTAAGCATTGGACGGGCGCCGAGCAGCAACTCACCGGTTTAATTCGCATAGACGGCAAGGCGTTTCGCTTTTGCAGCGCTAATCCGATTGATTATCCGGCTTTGCCGCAAGTGCAAAATGAAATCACGCCGACGCGCAGCATTTATACCTTTGAGGGTGAAGGCGTGCGACTCAAGGTGACCTTCATGTCGCCTTTATTGCCAGATGACATTGAAGTCATGTCGCGCCCTGTTACCTATGTGACGTTTGAGCCTTCAAGTCTGGATGGCAAAGCGCATCGCGTTTCGATTTATTTCGATGCCGATGCGCGCTTAGCGGTTGATAGCCCTGATCAAGTCGTCAAAGGCGAAGAAGCCAACGTCAGAGGCTTAGATGCAGCTCGCATTGGCACGACCACACAGCCGATTCTTAAGCGTCGCGGCGATAATCTGCGCATTGATTGGGGTTATGCATATTTAGCCTCGCCGCAAGCCTCACCGCGCAATCACTGGGGCACCAACTCCGTCAATAAATTGATTCAATCCGGTATTGTCAGCGGGCAAATTGTATCACTCGCTCCGCAAAACGCTCGCCTGAGGTTTGCACAAAATGGCACTTTCCCAAGTGAAGATATTGAAGCAGCGCCCAGTTCAGCGGCAAGCGCGCCCGTTTTAGCGGCGCTATGCGATTTTGGCACAGTGGGTGCCACGCCGAAGCCTCAGCATTTGCTTATTGCTTACGACGATTTATATTCGATTGATTTGATGGGGCGTCACTTGCGCCCCTTCTGGCGCCGCACCGGTTGGGACGCCGCGCAACTGTTGCAAACAGCGGAAAAAGATTACGCCGGATTGCAAAAGCGCTGTGCTGCTTTTGATGCCGAACTGGTGCGCGATGCGCAAAATGTCGGTGGCAATGCTTATGCGCGCCTGATTGCCATTTCTTATCGCCAAACCCTTGCGGCCCATAAAATCGCTGCCGATGACGAAGGCCGCGCCTTGCATTTTTCCAAAGAAAACTTTTCCAACGGCTGCATTGCTACAGTTGACGTGACTTATCCCGCAGCGCCGTTTTTCCTGCTGCTCAACCCGGAATTGCTCAAAGGCCAACTCAAGCCGGTGCTGGATTACGCCGCGTCGCCGCGCTGGAAATGGCCTTTCGCGCCGCACGATTTGGGCACTTATCCCAAAGCAACTGGGCAGGTTTACGGCGGTGGCGAGCGCACAGAAGAAAACCAGATGCCCGTTGAAGAATCGGGCAATATGCTTATCATGTTGGCGGCCTTAGCGCGTATCGAAGGTAACGCTGAGTTCTCCAAACCCTACTGGCCGCAACTGCAAAAGTGGGCGGCTTATCTTCGTGACAAGGGCATGGACCCGGAAAATCAATTGTCCACCGACGACTTCGCCGGTCATTTGGCGCATAACACTAACTTGTCTATTAAAGCTATTGTCGCACTGGGTGCTTATGCCCAACTCAGCGAAATGGCCGGGCAAGCCAATGAAGCCAAAACCTATCGCGCCTTAGCGCAGGATATGGCACAAAAATGGGGGCCGATGGCCGATGATGGCGACCATTATCGCTTAGCTTTTGACAAGCCCGGCACTTGGAGCCAGAAATACAACATAGTGTGGGATAAGCTGTTAAATCTCGGCCTGTTTTCTCCCGCCATAGTCAAAAAAGAGTTGGCATTTTACAACACCAAGATCAACACCTACGGCCTGCCGCTGGATAATCGGCGCGGCTATACCAAACTGGACTGGATCGTTTGGACAGCGACGTTAGCAGACAGCAAAGCCGAATTTGAAAAGCACATTGTCCCTCTGGAAAAATTCTTCCGTGCTACGCAGCCCCGCGTGCCCCTGACCGACTGGTATGAAACCGAAGACGCCCGTCAATCCGGCTTTCAAGCGCGTTCTGTAGTAGGTGGCGTCTTTATCAAATACCTGGATGATGCCGCTTTATGGAAGAAATGGCTGGCGCAGGCTGGAAGTGTGAAATTGACCCATCCGGGCCGCAAAATAACGGTTGAAACGCAAACTTTGGTGCCAACGGCGCTGGATAACCCGAACATCGTTTGGCGCTACACCACAGAGCGGCCTGTCGGTGACTGGGAAAAGCCGGCTTATGCCGATGGTAGCTGGAAAACCGGCCCTGGCGGCTTCGGCACGCAGGGCACACCCGGCTCGGTGGTTGGCACGACTTGGAACACTTCAGACATCTGGCTGCGTCGCAAATTTACCTTACCCGCTCTTACGCCCGAACAAAAGCGCACTCTGGTTTTACGCCTGCATCACGACGAGGATGCCGATGTTTACATCAATGGCGTTTTAGCGATTAGGGCCAAGGATTACACATCGGATTATGGAGAAGAAGCACTGAATGGCGCCGCGCTCAACGCTTTGCAAGCCGGCGAAAATCTCATCGCCATTCATGTGCATCAAATACGCGGCGGCCAATATATTGATGCTGGCCTGTCTACGCGCAGTGAGAAAATTACCGACCCCGGTGCGAAGTAGAAGTTTTGTGGGGAATAATTGTAGGGGCACGCTATGGCGTGCCCCTACTTTTTTGTTGGTGACGTTGGCTTTTTGGCGGGCTTTTTGTTTTTCGCTGTGGCGGCTTTTGGCTTGGTAACTTTTGAGGGTGGTTGTGGTGTCATCACAGCAGAATAAATCAGCCCGGAGAAAGTAACTATCAAACCCAGAACCGAGCCTATGGTTGCCAAACGCAGTCGTCGCGAGCGTGCTACAAAAGTGCCATAGAAAAAACCAGCAAAACAAGTAGTGAAAAACAAGCCGGCTACCCAGAGAACGGTCGAAGTTTGAGAGCGAGTTTTATCCAGAGCGCAATCAATGATGCACTACACCGGCTGAATAACAAAGCCAAAGATCATGGAAGCCATGAATAAGGGCCACAACAAAGCTTCGGTTGCACTGAGATTGAGCGGTTGCATGGTGCGGTTCTCATAGCGAAACAAGGCGCGCTTCAGGCGATAATTGCCGCAAACTGCCAATCACCTCAGGCAACAGTTTCAGTAGCGCATCAATTTCTTCTTTGGTGTTGCCGCGTCCCAGACTAAATCGTGTTCCGGCGCGGGCGAGGCCGGTTTCGCGGCCAATAGCCAACAAAACCGGAGACGGATCAAGACTTCCGGCTGCACAAGCGCTACCCGTCGAGCAGCAAATTCCGGCGCGAGCATCCAATTCTAAAATCAAGCCTTCGCCTTCGACGCCTTCAAACGAAAAGTTAGCAATGCCCGGCACGCGCTGGTTTCTATCACCATTTAAATGCGCGCCGGGAACTGTTTTTTCAATGCCGTCAATAAGGTAATCACGCAACTGCGCCACCCGCGCTTCTTCGCCGTTTTGCAAAGCCGCCATTGCTACAACAGCGGCAGTGCCCATCGAAACAATGGCGGGCACATTTTCTGTCCCACCGCGCCGCCCTTTTTGGTGCGGGCCACCATCCACTAAGGTTTCCAATCGCACGCCGCGCCGGATATAAAGCGCACCGGCGCCTTTGGCGCCATAGAATTTATGACCGCTCAGCGTTAGTAAATCCACGCCTAAATCATGCACATCAAGGGGAATGTGTCCAACGGTTTGGCAAGCATCGCAGTGCAGCCAGACACCGCGTGCGTGGCAAATCTCGGCGATTGCTTGAATAGGCTGAATGGTGCCCATTTCATTGTTGGCGTGCATGACTGACACCAAAATCGTGTCAGGGCGCAGGGCATTTTGCAACTCCTCCAGGCGAACAATACCATTCTCATCTACCCCAATAAACGTGACTTCAAAGCCTTCTTTTTGCAGTGCCTGACACGGATGCAAAACCGCATCGTGCTCAATTTCAGTGGTGATGATATGCGCGCCCTTGCCTTGTTCTTTCAGGCGATGCGCTACACCTTTAAGCGCGTGGTTATTGCCCTCGGTCGCGCCCGAATTGAAAACGATTTCCGCTGGTCGCGCACCTAAGAGTGCCGCTACTTGCTCACGCGCTACATCGAGGGCAAAACGCGCCTGTTTGCCCAGGTGATGCAGCGATGACGGATTGCCATGAGCCTCTGTCAAATAAGGCAGCATCGCTTGCAAAGCCTCCTGGCCAATTGGGGTTGTAGCTGCGTGGTCAAAATAAATCATGGTTCAATGTCCCACGGCTTTTCATACCACTTCAGGGGGCGGCGTTGGGAGATGATCGGCAAATCCTGCTTTTGCATTTCCAATAAAATGCGCACTTTTTCTTCGAGAGGCAACTGCGCCTGCGCGCGATGCCATACCCGTTTCGCTCTATGTTGCTCTTCACGAGTGGTAATTTTTTCACTCTGCAATTCCTGCGACATCTGCACCTCCTTTACTCTGCCATTCATCTTGCAATCCAAAACGATGGAGCAATGCATCCAGTTTTGTTTTATCTACAGCCCCGGCTTCAAATAAAGCGCGTGCCCGTTCGCGGCGCTTGCTGCTGCCAGCTAAAACGTAAATAACAGCCAAGTATTGTGGCTGCATGACGCGCACTTCGACGCCCTTATAATCAATGATTTGGGCGTTCGTAATGGCTTCGGTTTCCAACCCATCGCGCGCCACCAAAAATTGAACTGGCACGCCATGAATCAGGATGTGTTCTTGGTGCGTTTCAAAGCCGTTTTTCTTAGCCCATTCATAAATGGCACTCAAATCTATCAAGAATCCGCTGCCAGGTATTAAGGCGAAAACATCTATGTCATAAGTGCGTGTCGTTTCCGCATAAAATAAGGCTGCCATGCCGCCACCAATAGCGTAAGCCTCAATCAGGCCCTCATCGCGCAGCCCATTCAATGACTGAAACACATCGGCTAAACCGTTCATTAGGCCTCAATTTTCAAGCGTGCAATCGCCTGGCGTTGCAAGGAATCAGGCGCCATTTCCATAAACTCGATGCGATTGCCTTCCGGGTCGCGCGTCCACGCCTGACGGTTGCCGTCCTTGCCGCGTTGGATTTGCACGTCAATTGTCGCGCCACGCGATTGCACTTCGCTAACAGTTGCCTCAATGTCGTCCACTTGAAGACACAGATGCGAATAGCTGCGGCTTTTCTCCCCCGGAGGTTCGCCATCTTTCGGAAAAAGCTCGATATAAACGCCGTCGTTGACGCGCAGGTAGACAATCCACAACTCACCCTTGTCGTTGCGAAGCTCAAACATCTGCGGAAAGCCTAAAACGCGGGTGTAAAAATCGAGTGTTTCTTCAAATTTGTAACAGTCGTAGGCCGTATGGCCGATGCCGGTAATCATGGTTTCCTTTCGGGTGGTGCGGTGGTGAGTTGGTGCGATAGTGATTTCACGACCTCACAACCCCACCACCTCACTAAATTACAAAGTCGTCATCGCATCTACATCAATAATCAGGCCGCTGCGCGCTTCGGTTGGTAAATTGTCATAAACAGCCAAGACGCGATGCAGGCGTGGGCGATTACGGTCGCGTAGCATCAGGTGAAAGCGAAACTTGTTTTTCACGCGCGCCAGAGGGCAATCTACCGGGCCGAGCAGTTCCGTTCCACCGCCTTCTTTAGCAATTGCTTCGTGAAACTTAATCGCTAATTTTTCGAGGCGCGTTCTTGCCATGTTCATGTCTTCATCACTCGAAATCACGTTCACAATATGTGTAAACGGTGGATAGCACGGCGACTGGCGCGATTCGATTTCCTGGCCGACGAACAAGTCATAATCATGCTTGCAGGCAGCCTCGATAGCATAATGATCGGTCGTTAAAGTTTGCACCAAAACGCGACCCGGACGGTCGCCGCGCCCGGCACGACCTGACACCTGAGCCAGGAGCTGAAAGGTGCGTTCCGAAGCGCGAAAATCGGGCACGTTTAAAGCGGCATCAGCGCTAATCACGCCAACCAAAGTAACATTAGGAAAATCCAAACCTTTGGTCACCATCTGCGTGCCGATAAGCACCTGCGCGCGTCCGTGTCGAAATTCAGTGAGGATTCGCGCGTGGGCGCCTTTTTGCATCGTCGTGTCGCGGTCAAGGCGCAAGATTTTGGTGTCCAACTGGTGGCGCTTGAAGAGGTCTTCAACTTCAGCTTCGATTTTTTCAGTTCCCGTTCCGGTGAAGCCAATCATCCAGCCTTTGCATTGCGGGCATTCCTGGCGCACGGCGCGCTGAAAATCACAATGATGACAGCGCAAAATGCCTTCGCCGCGATGGAAAGTTAAAGTTACGTCGCAGTTTTCGCAGCGTTCGGCATGGCCGCATTCGAGGCATTGCACGTAAGTGGCAAACCCACGCCGGTTGAGAAACAAAATTGCTTGTTCGCCGCGCGCTACCACTTCGCAAAGTTCTTCCTTGAGGCGGCGCGAAAGCGGCGGAAGCAGGCCCATGTTGGCTTCGCCCGTCATATCTACCGTTTCAACTTCAGGCATAACGCGGTGCCCGATGCGCTGCGTCATCTTGATATGCCCAAACTCGCCGCGCGTGGCGCGATGATAACTTTCCAAACTCGGCGTGGCTGAACCAAGAACGACAACGGCGTTATCAAAAGCGGCACGCTTGAGCGCCAAATCGCGCGCATGGTAGCGCGGAGTAGAATCCTGCTTGTAAGAATGGTCGTGTTCTTCGTCAATGATAATCAAGCCAAGGTTGCGGCAGGGCGCAAAAATCGCCGAACGCGCACCAACGATAATATCGGCTTTGCCGCTGCGGGCACGGCGCCATTCATCGAAGCGTTCTCCAGCGCCCAGCGCCGAATGTAAAATTGCCACGCGCTCTTGAAAACGCCGCTGGAAAATCTCGACGGTTTGGGCCGTCAGTGCGATTTCCGGCACTAAAACCAAAGCACGCTGGCCCAGTTGCAGGCATTTTTCAATGGCTGTCAGGTAAACCTCGGTTTTACCGCTGGCGGTAACGCCGTGGAGCAGGAGGCAGGATGCAGACGGCGGATGGCGGGCATCAGAGGCGCTGTTGGTTGCCTCCTGCCGTCTGCCGTCTGCCGTCAAAAGATTTTCAATCGCTGCTACAGCGTTCTTTTGCTCTATGGTTAATTGAACGCGCTGAACATCGGCATCCGGCAAGTTTTCCGTTGGATCGCGACGAATTTCAAGTTGCGAAAATTCGACGAACCCTTTTTTCTCCAGAGCGCGTAAGAGCGCCGAATCCATCTCTTCATCGCGCGCCAGAATTGCGGCGGCGCGTGGCTTGTTCCATTCTAATAAGCGACGCAGCGCAGCAGCCTGTTTGGGCGCGGCTTTTTCCAGGGCGACCCAAGTTTCATCATCGGGCGCTTTGTCGGGTAGCGCACGCACGGCTAAAACGCGGCGCGGTTTGAGGCCCGAATCCAACACTTCATCTACTGTTTTTAAGGCGCCTTGCTCAACCAATCTTTTCAAGCCATCGCCCAATTTTGCGCCGGCAAGGGCTTTTTCGATTTCCTTTTGTGTTAAAGGGCGCGCTGTTTCGATAAGTAACTGAACAATTTGCGCCTGGCGCGGGCTACGCGACAAATCACGCAAGAGGCGCAAGTTTTCATGATGATCTTGCGAAGCTAAAACAAAACGCCGTTCCATGGCAACCTGCCAACCGTGGGGCACAAAACAATCGAGGCAAACGTTAAGCGGGCAGTGGTAGTAGGCACTCATCCAGCGCGCAAGTTTTAAGGCATTACGATCAAATAACGGCGCTTTGGATAAAAGGCGCGTGAGCGGCAGAATTTGTCCGTCAAAATCAGGTTGCTGAGCGAAGCCTGTCACAAAACCCGTCACCATTTGCCGGTTGCAGGGCACTAAAACGGCAAAACCGACACGCAGAATTGAACGCCACTGCTCCGGCACGGCATAAGACAATTCGCGGTCAAACGAAGACTGCCCGCAATCCAGAGCCACAGTGGCAAACGGTGGGCAAAGGCGTGGCGCGCCGTTTTGTAAGCCGCTGCTTCCGTTTGGTAAGCCGTTGCTTTCATGCTTTTGCAAGGAAGTTGGTTGCAAGGCATGAAGCGGGTTGTTGCGCGGATCGTTCTGCGAGTCGTCGGGCGTCATTGTAGGAAATTTTACCATGACCTTCCAAAAAGCAAAAAAGCAGGCCACTCACAAGGAGTGACCTGCTTTTGTTTGCGACAAGCAAGAGTTACTTGCTCATCATGGCGTTGCCCCCGCTCAGCGGGACGCCCTGTGGATCATAGACTTGATAACCCAGCGGCACTACCGGCAGTTCCTTGCTGGAGCTACCTGTTACCAACGGGATATTGAGGTTAAAGCCAAATAACGGCTTCTGCTTGGCCTTGTGGAGACCAAAGCCTAGAGCGCCAACGCCAACTCCATTAACCGAAAGGCTATTGGCCGCAAAGCGATGACCATACATGGATGTGGTGCCATACAGCGGCGCTTCCACGAAGCCCGTTGCTTCAATATCATCGTTGAGCATTAAAGGCGTCTTGCGGCGCATGTCGTCACTCGGATTGGGCGCGCTCATGGTTTCCCTCGGCACGCGCACTAAAGTCCACATTGGTGCGCCACCTGCGGTGGACTGCCAGGTGTATTCGCCCGGCTCATTTTTGCCGGAAAAGGTGCGTTGAATTGACCCTTTGCCAATCCAATTGGTTTCGATGACCAAACCGGCGACGGTTCCATGATCGTCAACAACAACGCTCTTCAGTTTGCCGCCTACGCTCATGACGGTAGCTTCACCGGCAACGTAAGGCAAGGACATCAGCGTGCTTGCGCTGTTATTCATAGCGGGATACCAACTGGAAGGCTGCTTGTTACCCATGCCTGCCAAATCCCATCTCTGCTGGCCGCCTTCCATGCTGCCGCGCACCCAGAAATCGGCAGTGGAGCCGACCGGATACATTTGCATACTACGCGTTGCCATGCCAGGCGCGAAGCGAATTACCGCGGGGCCATTGGCGGTCTGCACGTCCACAGCGGTGACGTAACCAGATGCATCCGTCCAATAGTTGTTGACCTTACCGCTGACCATCATAGGCTGATTAGATGTTGTGCCACCAGCCATTGCTGCGCCACCCTCGTGATGATCGGCTTTCGCCGTTCCCGTCAAAACCGGCGCGCTCACCAGTGCTGCGCCCAATGCTACACCCAAAACCAAACGACCTTTTTTCGACTTAATCATTGTTGCCTCCTTGGAGTGAATCCATGAGTAATTTATGCGTCTTTCAAAGGGCTTTGGCTTCTTGCAAAAGCAATGCCGCTGCCCTGTGAAATAAAGTCTGAAAATAACGCTTGCTTAAAGCGATAGTGCGACAACGATGGGAAGATAAAATTAAGCCTAACTCAAACGCCGCGGCGGTTGCCA
Organism: Abditibacteriaceae bacterium; assembly: GCA_036399215.1. GTDB lineage: Bacteria > Armatimonadota > Abditibacteriia > Abditibacteriales > Abditibacteriaceae > DASWNL01. The sequence continues at coordinate 6,597 of DASWNL010000128.1, read as the reverse complement.
TGAATCAGAACATGCATTTGCGGCAATACGGTCACGTTATGCCAGCTATCGGATAAAACTCGCTCGCTTAGTTTCTCCAAGCCCATAAGCAGTTCTGATCGCATGACTTCATCGGATTGGCTCGCAGAAAGGCTAAAAGTGTTGCCAACTTGAAGATAAAACGGGATCTGCGGGTGTAATAGATGAACGCGGCGAGCGAACTCATAATCGGCGTCGTTGAAAACCACAACCTTCAAGGAGATTTGGCCTTTGCCGTTGCCTTTTTGCGCGGCAGATATGCAGGCGTGCAATTGAGTTTCATCGAACGGCATTTGCGAACTGGGCGGTTTGGGCGAGAGCACAAGGTAATCCAGTTGAGAAAACCAATCGCGTGCTATGCTGCCTTGCGTTTCAAGCGCAAAGGTGTAGCCGCGCGCTTGACCTTCGCAAATGAAATTATCCAATGGTTGCAGCGCGGGATTGCCGCCGGATAATGTAACCAGCATCGGCACGCCGCGTGATAATTCATCCAATCGCGCTAAGATGGTTTGCACCGCCATCTTCGTCCAATCGGCGCGATGTTGGGGTAAAACCGCGTAAAGCGTATCACACCATTGGCAACGGAAATCGCAGCCGCCGGTGCGCACAAACAGCGTCGGTCGGCCAATTAAAGCGCCTTCGCCTTGTAAGACCGGGCCAAAGATTTCGCTGATGACGAGTTTTTTATTTTGATTTGCCATCGCCTAAAATTCTATCCTAAGGGGGCAAGCCTCTCGCGATTTTGTTAATCTACGTCTTAATCTGGTTAATGAAGGATTTCTCATGTTGGCAAATAAGTTTTTCCGTCGCCGTTTTGCGGCTTGTGCTTTGAGCGTAACACTTGGCCTTTCCCTGTGCGCCTCGTTGGCTTTGGCAGCGGAATGGACAATTCTCAAGGGCACCGTTATCGGCACCGAGGGTTCGTATCAAAATGGTGGCAATGACCGCTCCAAGGCTTTTGACGGCGATCACAGCACATTCTTCGATGCGTCCGAAGACACCAATGGCAACGGCGTATGGGCAGGCATTGATCTGGGCGAAGGCAAGGACGCTCAGGTTATGAAAATCCGCTACTACCCGCGCGATGAATTTCCCGGTCGCATGATGGGCGGCAAGTTTCAGGGCAGCGATACGCCCGATTTCAAAGACGCCGTAACCTTGCACACCATTGATACGGAGCCGTTTGAATGGATGGAAGTCAAAAAAGTAGATTCGGACAAGAAGTTCCGCTATCTGCGCTATCTTGCCCCGGACGATGGTTGGGGCAACGTCGGCGAAATTGAGTTTTTGACGAAGTAGGCAGGAGGCAGGCGGCAGGCGGCGGGAGGCAGTCATTGAAAATAGAACGCGACATGAGAAATGCTACTTTCTCATGTCGCGTTTTCGTCTTGGTTCTGCCGTCCGCCATCTGCCTCCTGCCTCCTGCCTACTGGTATGCCGTTGGGTCATTGACTCCCGCTAAGTCAAACGCTTCTTTTCTTTCCACGCAGGTGCCGCACTGGCCGCAATGCACGGCGTCGCCTTCGTAGCACGACCAGGTTTTCTCGTAGGGCACTCCCAGGTCAATACCAATACGCACAATATCGTGCTTGAACTTATGCACAAAGGGCGCGTGCAAATGTAATTGGTGATGGCCAAACCCTTCTACGGCCTGTTTTTGCATGGCATCAAAGGCTTCGATAAAGGCCGGGCGGCAATCAGGATAAATGAAGTGATCGCCGCCATGAACCGCTGTCGCTACGATTTCTGCATCCTGTGCAACAGCAGCGCCATAAGCAATCGCTAAAAAAATCGCATTGCGATTCGGCACTACGGTAATCGCCATATTAGGCGCGGCATAGTGGCCGTGTGGCACGGCGATGCTTTCCTCGGTCAAAGCTGAACCACTCAAAAGTCGCCCGGCGCTACGTAAATCTACCAGGTCGAAAGCTGCGCCTAAATCTTGGGCACACTCTCTGGCAAATTCCACTTCGCGCTTGTGTTTTTGGCCGTAATCGTAGGCTAATAAATGCAAGTCCCAGCCTTCAGCCGCTAATAGATAAGCTAAGGTCACGGAATCTAAACCGCCGCTCACAATGGCTACGGCTTTGGGCTTCAAATCCTCTTTCATGCGTGCTATTTTACGATAAGAAACCGCAGCTAAGCCTTAGCCACGCGTTTGATTGTTGGCCCTAAAGCGAAACGGGAGAGGAGGGCAGGGGTAAAGTGGCACCCTGGTAAATTTCGCCGCAAATCTGATCTTTGCCGGCGCGCTTGGCGCAATACATTACATTGTCAGCTACGCGCAGCATTTCGGTGACAGATTCCGGCGATTTTTCAAAAGTCACGGCACCAACGCTGAAGGTCACCGGCCAGTGGTTTTTCACAGTTTCGTCCAGGCGTTCACGCACGCGCTGGGTAACCACAGTGGTTTGTTCAATGGTTACTTCAGGCAGCAGAATCGCAAACTCATCACCGCCCAAACGCGCCACAATATCGAAGCGGCGCACACTGTTTTGCATGGTTTCGGCTACCAGACAAAGCAATTCATCACCTTTGGTGTGACCAAAGCGGTCGTTGACCTGTTTGAAGTTGTCGCAATCGAGATAGACCACGGCAAATTGATAACCCCGGCGCCGGGAGCGCTCAATTTCATGATCAGCCCGTTCGATAAAGGCGCGAAAATTATTGACCCGCGTTAGTTCATCAGTGCGCGAAAGGCTGGCTTCGCGGTCAAGACGCACCCTGAGAGAAGCCAAAGTCCAAGCGAACATCAAAACGACCGCACCGTGGCTGGCAGCGTTGGTTAAGGGCACGATTTCCAACGACATGCCACGAATCGTTAATTGAATGGTTAATTGGTCGGCGATAAGACGTGCCATCGCCGTATTCAAGGCCAGCAGGCACCCTGGCCCACGCCCAACGCACCAGGCCACGATGCCGACCGGAACCAAGTAAAGCACCTGAGGCGAAAGTTCAATGCCGGTTAGATAATCTATGTAGCCGACTATATAAATTAAAACCAGGCCGCCAATCGTCAGACTCCAGCGCGGCCACTTTTCCAGCGCGCTGAGCAGAGGCAAGATTTGGCCTCGTGATGATCGTGATGGCATGGTTTTAATTTTCCCCACGAATTTGAAACCTCTTGCACGTTTAGTAACAGGTCGCCTTGATAAGGACAGCCGCACCGGCCTTGTAACTAAGGAAACAGGTGTCCAGCTTGTAAACAAAGCAATAAATTGAAGCTTACAGTCTGATAAAAAAGGCTTTATAGGGCAAATAGGTGCTTTGACTTCAAAAACTATGCTCGAAAGGCTACATTGCCACCCCTCCCGGCTAACGGTAAAATCGCACCCATGCGCTGGCGTGATTTCGATAAGCTCCCGCCCCTTCCTCCAGAATTCTTCCACATTCCGCGCCGCGTTCATTTTATTGGAATCGGCGGCATCGGCATGAGTGCCTTAGCCTTTGTCTTGGCTTCGCGCGGCCATGCCATCAGCGGATCAGATGTTAAAGAAAGCGATACGTTAAAACAATTGCGCGAGGCTGGAGCGAAAATCGCCATCGGCCAGCGCGAAGAGAATCTCGATTTGGCCGGTGCGCCTTGTGACGCAGTGATTTTTTCATCAGCGGTAGCGCCGGATAATCCCGAACGAGTAGAAGCTGAAAAACGCAACGTGCCGTTATGGCATCGCGCCCAACTGTTGGCTTATTTTGTCAATACCGCCAAAAAATCCATCGCCGTTTCCGGCACGCACGGCAAAAGCACCACCAGCGCGATGGTGGCGCATATTCTTACAGAGTGCGGTCACGATCCTACAGCGATTCTAGGTGCGGTTTATCCTCCGTTTGGTTCTAATGCACGCATCGGCGACCCAGATTTGGTGGTTGTTGAAGCTGATGAGTCGGATGGCTCGTTTACGCTTTTGCATCCGACGGTTTCCGTAATTCTCAACGTCGAAGCCGAGCATCTGGAAAATTACGACGACAGCGAAGAACGTTTGTGGGAAGCGTTTGCAATGTTTGTAAAGCAAGCCAGGGAAGAAGTGGTTTTGAATGAAGAGGACGCTGAGCTAACGCAAAGGCTTGGCGATGACAATTCGATTCTTTATACGACAACTGCTGCCGTCAATAGCGCCGTATGGGCTTCGCATCTTAAACCGGAGTCGGGCAAAACCGGTTATGGCCTTTGCTATGCCGGTTTTCGTTTTCCTGCAACAGACGATAGCGATTTCGTGGGTGAGTTTTCGCTTGGTGTGCCCGGCTTACACAACGTCTCCAATGCTCTGGCTGCAATAACATCGGTCTGGCCCTTAGAAGTGCTGCTGGAAGACTCGGCTAAAGCCCTGCAATCTTTTCACGGCACACTCCGCCGCTTTGAGCGCAAAGGTGAAGCGAGTGGTGTTTTGATTTACGATGATTATGGGCATCATCCAACGGAAGTTGAAAAAACCTTGCAAGCGGCTAAAGAGTTTTTGAATCGGCGTTTGCTGGTGATTTTTCAACCGCATCGTTATTCGCGCACGCAGCAACTGGGTGCGGCTTTTGGCCCGGCGTTTGGCGCTGCCGATGAAGTAATTATTACGCAGTTGTATTCGGCCTTTGAGGAACCGATTGAAGGTGTCAGCGGCAAAATCGTTTATGACGCGGTGCAGAATTCTTATCCCGAAAAGCCGGTTTATTACGCGGAAACATTGGCTGAAGCCAAACGTCTGGCGCTGGACAAGGCACGACCCGGCGATGTCATTTTGACGATGGGCGCAGGAGATATTACGACACTGGGGCCGCAGCTTTTGGACGCTTTGAAAAGCCAAAGCTGAGCGAAAACCGATAGCAAACGCTCCAAAGCGAATTTTGAAAGACCCAATACTTAAATCATGTATTCCAATCATCGGCAGGAACAGTTACATGCTGGGACGGCCACTCAATATAACAATGACGATTCGCTGCAACATTTTATGATGTCGCTTTCTGATAAACCCGGCGATTCTGCCTTCGACCCCTCAAACCCTTTTGCCTCAGCCAAGCCGTTGTTATTTTTAGAAGAACAAGGTCTTGCGCGCCGTTTTGAAGCCTTAGGGGCGCATACCACAATGAAAGTTGGCGGTCGTGCTCTGTGGTGGGCTGGACCCGAAAACGAGGAGCAACTGCGGGCGGTTTTGCAGGCAGCGCATGAGACGGGGGTGCGCTTGCAATTGTTTGGCGCCGGCTCGAACCTTGTCGCTTCCGATAACGATTTCAAAGGCCTGGCCTTGAAACTCGGTCAGGGGTTCGTCTGGCATCGCATTGAAGACAATCGTTTAGTTGCTGGTGGCGCGATGATGCTGCCCAAACTGACGCACATAGCCAACCAAAATCGCCTGGGCAACTTTGAATGGGCCTGTGGCATTCCCGGCACCCTCGGCGGCTCAATTTGGGGCAACGCCGGCGCACGTGGCTTCAACGGGCAAGGTTTTGAGAGCCGCGATGCAGGGGCTGATTTGGAATCGCTGGTGGCTTTTGATCGTGCCGGTAATCGGCATTTTTTGCGGCGCGATGAAATTGAGTTTTCTTATCGTCGTTCATCTTTGGGCGAACTCATCGTGGTAGAAGCCACCTTCAATTTAAAGCCATTAAGCGAAGACGAAACCAGAACTCATAAAGAAGCCATCACACAGCTTTTGAAAATTCGCCGCGAAACCCAGCCGGTAAATGCGGCTTCGTCGGGTTGCATCTGGAAAAACCCCAACCTGCAAGATGGCCCCTTTGCCGGTTGTGGCGCGGGCGCGTTAATTGAAAAACTCGGTCTTAAAGGCCATACTTCGGGCAAAGCGATGATCAGTGATATTCACGCAAACTTTATTGTGAATACTGGTGGCGCTACAGGCGATGATGTGCGCGCTTTAATGGCATCTGTAGAACAGATTGTTCTTGAAGAAGTCGGCGTGCGACTCGAACGCGAAGCGCGCTTGTTGGATTAAATTTTCATTCACCGGGAGCCATAGAGAACGCGGAAAAGAACAGCCGCGAAAAAGCACAAAAGACACAAAAGGGAATCAGAAACTTTTGTTCTTTTTGTGTCTTTTCATGGTTAATCCTTCCTTTCCTCTGCGTCTTTGCGCCTCTGCGGTGAAACCTTTTCTTGCAATATTCTCTTATGTCCAATTCCAAACTTCGCGTTGCCTTTCTGACAGGTGGCGATTCCTCGGAGCGTGCTGTTGCCTGGAGCAGTGCCCGCTCGGTTTTTGGTGCGCTTTCCTCTGAAAAATTCGATGTCACGGTTTTCGATCTTGCAAAACCCGGCACCCACGCGGCACAGGAGCATTATGATTTTCCGGCACCTGTGCAGGCTGTGTCCTGGCGTGAACTTGCGGATACATTACAGAAGTTCGATGTAGCCTTGCCGGTTTTGCATGGCGGCTGGGGCGAAGATGGCACGCTGCAAAGCCTGCTCGAAGTGGCCGGCGTGGCCTGTGTTGGTTCGCCGGCATCTGCTTGTGCCATCGCCATGAATAAGCAGGTCGGCAAGGCTCTGGCACGCGATCTCGGTGTTGCCGTTGCAAAAGGTGTGACGGTGCAATGCCTTGCAGAACTGGAAGAATCTCCGTTTGACGGGCCGTG
>DASWNL010000127.1:0-9901 GCA_036399215.1 Abditibacteriaceae bacterium | reverse complement strand
CTTCTTTTGAGTGTTTCTTGTAATCGAAACCGTCATCATAATCCATGTGTGGAGGCCAATCCCCAACAAGAAACATCACTTGATAAAGGCTTTGCCCGACTTTAGCGGCATCGCTCCACTTGATTTGATGGACGGCATCGTTCAGGCCTTTATTTACGTGTTCCGGCCCATCGCCTCCGCCTTGTGCCTGAAAAGTTTGCAGTGTTGCAAAAGCGCCATCTATGTTCGCCGTGAGATCATGAACCTGTGTCACATAAGCATCACCCTTGTCGCGGTAGGCTACAAAACCAATTTTTACTAACGGTGTTGGCTTAGCGGTGACGATTTCATTGGCGATAGACCAGATTTTTTGTTTGGCGCCTTCAAGGAGACCAGTCATAGAACTGGTGGTATCAAGCACGAAGACCACCTCAACTAAACCGCCGTCCGGCACAGTGGTTTTTGCCGACTCAGTTTGTGGCTGGGCCATGCAAGGCAGACAAAGTAAAGGCAAGGTGAGCAAAGCAGCAAACAGTTTCATGATTCGTCCTCGTGAAATTTTGCGCTTTGGATAGCTGCAAGACAGGTTTTGTTCCTTAATGCCCTAAAGCGTTTTGCACCGTATGAACGTCTTTATCACCACGCCCTGACAGGTTTACGATGATGGTTTTATCCGGCCCCAGTTCGTGCGCTAAGGTTTCCAAATGCGCCAGGGCATGTGAAGATTCCAAGGCCGGCAAAATGCCTTCGAGTTTGCACAGCAGTTGCAAAGCACTCAGGGCTTGAACATCCGTTACAGCGACATATTCGGCGCGGCCCGTATCTTTGAGATGGGCGTGTTCGGGGCCAACACCGGGATAATCCAGACCGGCGGAAATGGAATGCGTCGGCAAAATCTGTCCCGCCTTGTCTTGCATGATGTAAGAAAGCGAGCCGTGCAAAACGCCTTTGGTGCCGCGATTTAACGGTGCCGCATGATTTGGCGTATCAAGGCCGTCACCCGCCGCTTCGACGCCAATTAAACGCACTGATTTATCTTCGACGAACGGATAAAAAATACCCATTGCATTGGAGCCGCCACCGACGCAGGCCACACAGGCATCAGGTAAGGTGCCGGTCATTTCTAAAATTTGTTGGCGGGCTTCCTGGCCTGTCACTGCATGAAAATCCCGCACCATGACGGGAAATGGATGTGGCCCGACTACGCTGCCTATGATGTAGTGCGTATCGCGCACATTGGTAACCCAGTCGCGCATCGCTTCATTGGTGGCATCTTTCAAGGTTTTGGTGCCGCTGGAAACTGGAATAACGCGCGTGCCCAAAAGTCTCATGCGGAATACATTTAAGGCCTGGCGCTGCGTGTCTTCTTCGCCCATGTAAACATCGCATTCAAAACCAAAGCGCGCCGCCACAGTGGCGGTTGCCACGCCATGCTGCCCGGCGCCGGTTTCGGCAATCAGGCGCGGCTTGCCCATGCGTTTTGCCAACAATGCCTGGCCCAGTGCATTGTTGATTTTATGCGCGCCGGTATGCAGCAAATCTTCGCGCTTGAGAAAGATTTTCGCCCCGCCATAATGCTGGGTTAAGCGTTCGGCAAAGTAAAGCGGTGTGGGCCGTCCGGCGAAATCGCGCAGCAAAGCGGCTAGTTCGCTTTGAAAGGCTTCATCTTGTTTGGCGTTGTTATAAATCTCTTCAAGTTCGCGCAGAGCCACCATCAAAGTTTCGGGCGCGAATTGGCCGCCATAAGGCCCAAAATGACCGGGCGTAGCCGTATTCAGTTGCTGTTCGACGGCAGTATCCGTCAGTTCGCCGGATTGCGGCGAAGGATGAGTTGAAAGAGGGGCAGAAGTCATGGTGAAGGCTGATTAATTTGATCGGATGCAATGAAATCCAATACTAAGAGCGGATGTTCATCGAGTTCTAAAAACGCTTCGTCTTCCGTTAAAAGGCGGGCTTTGAGCCACAACTCTTCGCCCAATTGCATGGTATCACCGGGATTAAGCGGCGTCGAGGAGTGCGAAAAATGCGCGGTCAAGGCTGAAAACAGTTCCAAGGTTTCGCTGCCTTGATGATGGCCTTCGGCATGGCGCGCAAAGTTCGGCAGCCCGAAAAAATGATTGGCGAAAGTCCGCATCCATACGCCCGGCACGTTTTCGACATCGTATTTCACCAGACCCGTATAAAGCAAGGCAATCGGCAAGGCGTGCAAAACATTTAAGCCTTCACCTTCGGCGCCGCAATCGTTTAAAACGGCGGCGGGCAAAGCTGTGCGCGCTGCTTCATTGGTTACGGCTAACGCGCCCTGCGACAGGAGCGTTCCGGCTGTGGCCGCCAGTGCGACGTATTGCTCCAAGGGATCGGTTTCGTAGCCCGCATAATACAACAAAACATGAGCACGGTTGCCGGCGCGCTGCTGATCTTTCACGGCATCATCATAGTGCGCCGGATTAAGACATAAATTCACGACTTCGGGCGGCATAGGAGCATTGAAACCAACGACCTTGATAACATGTTTGCCCCAACCAATTAGGCCCAGTGGCGTGCCTTGCGCGGCACAATCGCCATCTAATTCCACAAGGGCGCCGGTCATTGATCTATCAAAATGGCGCAAGGTTTCCTGCCAGTGCATTGCATTGAGGTGGTTGTCGCTATTGAGCATGACTTGCAGGCCAGGCCCATTTTGCATGTTGGGATTAACTGCCAAAGGTTGGCCCGGCCCGGCACTGGTCTTAGGTTTATCCTTATTGAAAAAGCGCTCTATCAGGCTCATGCTTCCAATAACTCCTTCATCGCGTCTGACGGATGGGAACTTCTCATCAGACTTTCACCAACTAAAAGGGCATCGCAGCCACCGGCGCGCAGGCGCTGTGCATCGGCCTTGGTAAAAACGCCGCTTTCGCCAACAACAATGGCGTTATCAGGCAAGAGCGGGCGAAGTTTTTCGGTTGTGGCTAAATCCACTTCAAAGGTTTGCAAGTTGCGGTTGTTGATGCCGATAAAAGTGCAGCCGTTGGCAAGGGCGCGCTTAGCCTCGGTTTCGTCGTGAATTTCAACCAATGAATCCATGCCCAATCGTTTAGCTGCCGCTTTCAGTTGGCGGATTTCCCAATCTTTGAGAATAGCGACAATCAGCAAAATGCAATCGGCACCAAACAAACGAGCTTGCGCAACCTGGTATTCATCTATGATGAAATCTTTGCGCAGGCACGGCTTACCACTTATTTTTTTCGCATCGCGCAGGTATTGTAACTCGCCCTGAAAAAATTGCGGTTCGGTTAAAACGCTCAGGCAGTCAGCGGGCGAATCACGATAAAGTTCAGCGATTTTGCGATGATCGAAGTCGGGTGCGATAACACCTTTAGAAGGCGAAGCTTTTTTGATTTCAGCAATCAGGCCAAGCCGATCTGGGTGCTTCAATGCGGCGGCAAACGGCAACGGCTTTTCATCCGGCAGCATTGCTTCAAGTTTTAATAACGATATTTGTTCTTTGTCGCGGGCTACGCGCTCTTTTGTCGCAGCGACGATTTTATCGAGAATCATTTTGTTAGCTTTTAGCGGTTAGCGGTTAGCGGTTAGCAAAAGCAGCCGTTGGCTTAAAGCTAATCGCTAAAAGCTAATCGCTAATTAGTAAATTCAACCAGGTTTTCGAGTTTTTGCATCGCTTTGCCGCTACGAATCGCGGCGCGGGCTTTTTCAAGACCACCAGAAAGATCACTTGCCAGACCAGCAACTTTAAGAATGGCAGCCGCATTTAAACAGGCCAAATCGGCGGGCGCGCCCTGGCCGGTTTTAAGCAAATCGCGGATGATAGCCGCATTGGTTTGCGCATCGCCGCCTTTGAGCGCATCGGGCAGGGCACAGGCGCACCCTAACTCATGTGGCAAAACCGTGCCTTCCTGAAAGTGACCGTTTTCTACTTCCACATAATGCGTTGGTGCGCAGGTGGAGAACTCGTCCAAACCATCATCCGAGTGCGCCACAATCGCATGGCGCGTGCCCAATAAATGCAAAACTTCGGCAATAGGGCGCAGCCAGCGTGCATCCGAAACGCCCATCACTTGCGCCTGCGCTCCGGCGGGATTGGTTAACGGCCCAAGCAAATTAAAAATGGTGCGAATCTTTAATTCACGGCGAATCGGCGCCACGTTTTTCATGGCCGGATGAAGCGCCTGAGCGAACATGACACCGATGCCGACTTCGTCAATACAAGCCGCTATTCTTTCGGGGCCGATATTCAGATTCACACCGAGGGCTTCCAACACATCGGCACTGCCGCACTGGCTGCTCATGGCGCGATTGCCGTGTTTAGCGATGGTCGCCCCCGCGCCCGCTGCGATAAAACTGGCTGCCGTTGAAACATTAAATGTGCTATGCCCATGTTTGGGGCTGTCGCCGCCCGTGCCGCAGGTATCTACCAAATGCTCGCTTTGAGCCGGCACTTTGATGGCGCGCTCGCGCATGGCGCGGGCAAATCCGGCGATCTCCTCAATAGTCTCGCCGCGCATTCGCAAGGCACCAATTAAAGCGGCTACTTGCAGGGCCGAAGCCGTGCCGTCCATGATGTCGCCCATGGTTTGCTGCGCTTGTTCGCTGCTGAGATTTCCGCCCGAAGTGACGGCGCGTAAAGCGGAATCTACGTTGAAGTTATCCATTAGAAACGCTCAATAAAATTACGAAGTAACTGCTTGCCGTTTTCGCCGGTGAGGATGCTCTCAGGATGAAACTGCACGCCTTCCAGCGGCAACTCTTTATGACGCACGCCCATAATCTCACCTTCGGCAGTTTCAGCGGAGATTTCTAAGCAATCAGGGCAGCTTTCGCGCTCAATTACCAGAGAATGATAGCGTGTCGCTTCAAACGGCGAGGGCAAACCTGAAAAAACGCCTTCGCCATCGTGTTCAATCGGCGAAGTTTTGCCGTGCATCAAACGCGCCGCGCGCACAATCTTGCCGCCATAGGCTTGCCCGATGGATTGATGGCCCAAACAGACGCCGAGCAGAGGAATCTCACCGGCAAAGCGTTGAATCGTGGCCACGGAAATGCCCGCTTCATTTGGTGAACACGGCCCCGGCGAAATGATAATCTTATCGGGTTTTAAATCGGCAATTTCGTCCAACGTAATCTCATCATTGCGCTTGACGATCAACTCCTCGCCCATCTCGCCCAGATACTGCACGAGATTGTAGGTGAAAGAATCGAAGTTATCTATCATCAAAATCATGTCATAGGGTAGTAAAGCAAAAAGCAGACTTCTCGGATTGATTGTTCATCGGGCCGTGTCCAAGAGGTGGCCGAGGCTTTGGCCGATGAAGGCCTACAAAAACCGTCAGCCCAAAAAAGACAGCCACGATGATAATGTAGAGAATTTTCGCCGACACGAAAACTCAGTCTATTCGCACACGTGGGTCAATGATGCGATAAGCGATGTCCACAGCGATGTTGGCTAAAACGACCATAAGGGCGGAGAACATGACGGTGCCTAAAATCATGGGCGTGTCCTGATTTTGCACAGAATCAATGGCCAGGCTGCCGATGCCGGGCCAGGCGAAGATTTTTTCGGTGAAGATAAGACCACTGAGCAGCGCGGCGAAGTCCATGCCTAATACAGCCACAAGAGGAATCAGAGCGTTCTTCAAAGCATGTCGCCATAAGACCTTCTTCTCGCCCAGGCCGCGTGCTCGCGCGGCGCGAATATAATCTTGCGAAAGCACACCGCGCAAATTGGCGTGAAGAAGGCGTGAATAATAAGCCGCGCCGCCGATACCCAAAGTCAGAGCAGGCAAAGGTAAGTTCGCTAAGTTGGCGCCGCCACCGACATTGAAGATGCCCCAGCGATAGCCCATGTAATATTGCAGTAGGCGCGCCAGCCAAAAAGTTGGGATGCTAAAGGCGATTACACAAGCGAAAAGCGTAAAACGGTCAATGGTTGTTCCCGCGCGACTGGCCGTGAAAAGCCCAATTGGAATCGAGATAATTAAATACAAGGAAAGACCGGCAAGCGCCAAAATCAATGTGTTACCGAAGCGTCTTCCTATAGCAGAAAAAACGCGGTCACTGTTGCGATATGATTTTAAATTGTTGGTTAAGGCGTCGCGCATAAACATGCCATATTGAATGTGAAGGGGCCTGTCCAAGCCGCGATCCCGCTTGATATTGGCGATAGTTTCCGGGTCGGTATGCGCGCCCGCAATGCTTTCCGCCATGATGTCAGCGGGTGTCAAACCCGGCTTGCTCGGTTTAAGAAGCGGCACTAAAAAGAGCAGTGAAAACGTAATCAGGCTGACCAGCCACAGCGTTACAAGGCTCCAGCCTATGCGTTTAGCGAATCCTTTCACCGATTAACCCCCACAAATTCGTAACGCTCTGACCACATGGGATGAATGGTGTAGCCGGTAATCCACGGTTGATGCACTACATAGCGCTCCGTATGGTGCAAAAAGACCCAGGGTGCGTCATCCACGATGATCTTTTCGGCTTCCTGATACATTTGCAAGCGCCTGGGGCGATTCGATTCTGTCAGCGCCTCGTTCAACAACTGATTTACTTTTGGGTTGGAATAAAAGGCCCGATTCTGGCTGGCCGTTGGTGTGATGCTGGCCTCGTTAAACAGCACATCCAGGAAGTTTGAGGGGTCAGGAAAATCCTGTAACCAACCCATGAGAGACAAATGCAAATTCTTGCGCTTGCCGGCCTGCGCTTTAAGTTCGGGATAGCGCACGCCTTTTAAATCAATCGTCATACCAACAGCTTTAAGGTCTTGCTGAATACTTTGCGCGGCTTTTTCATACCAACCCTCGCGCGTTGAATACCACAGCGTCATCGGCTTATCTTGATAGTTCGCTTGCTTGAGCAAGGCTTTGGCTTTATCGGGGTTGTAATCGTAACGGAACAACTTATTGTTGTAGCCGGGCATCCCCGGTGGCAAAGCGCCACGCGCAATTGTAGCGCGTCCGGCCAAAAACGAAGCGATGCGCTCCCGTTTAATGGCATAGTTCATGGCGCGACGCACTAAAACGTTGTCCAAAGGCGGCAGCTCGTTATTCAGACACATATAACGAATATCCATCATCGGCCCGTGTAAAACATTGCCTTGCCATTTCTTGCTGTCGCGCAAGCGCAAAAAGTCCGGCGGGAAGGCGGCGGAAATATCCAACATGTCAACTTCACCGCGCTCAAAGCGCATGATTTGCAAAGTCGGCGAATTGCCTATTTCTACATAAATGCGGTCGCTTTTGGGAAATTCCGGGTTGTAATAGTGTGGGTTTTTAACAAGCGTTAAAGTCGCGTCATGCACCCAGCGTTCGAGTGTGAAAGGCCCGCATCCGTTGGGGTGATCGCGAAAATCTTTGCCCCATTTTTCAACCGATTCGTGTGGCACGGCATAAGCGAAAGGCAACGCAAGATAATTAAAAAACGTGGCATCGGCTTTTTTTAGGCGAAAGATGATTTCATCTTCACCTTTAACTTCGATGCCTTTAATGCGCAAGGCAGCTTTTTGCTTTTGCAATGTCTCTTTTGGCTTGCCGTTGGCCGCGTCAATCTTTTTATTGAGTTCTTTGCAGGCTTCGCTGTAAGCTGTGGCGCCGTCAATGGCATGGTAGCCGGAAAGCGCCAGTCCATCGGAGGCTGTGGCCGGGTCTAAAATGCGCTGGATTGCGAAGCGAAAGTCATCAGCAACAACGCGGCGTCCTGGAGTTTTGCGGGTTGCTTCGTCGTGATGGAAACGCACATCGGGGCGCAGTTTGAACCAATAAACTTTGCCATCCTGCGATACCAGATGCGATTGCGCCACTTCGTCCACAATGCCGGCTTTCTCATCATAATCCACCAGGCCGCGATACAGCAGCCGCACAAAGGGAATAGACGACGTATCGTAAGCGTAAGCCGGATCAAGTGTTGAAGCATCGCTTTCAACGGCCACACGCAAGGTTTTTTCAGAAAGGTGTTGAGATGAGCAGCCGCCTAAAAACAGCGCCGCGCCAAGAGTAAAAAGAAAGAGTCTTCGCACAGGCAAAGTATAGCGGAAGCGATTCGATTTCTTGCTTTTGATAAAATGGGCGCCATGAGTGCAACGGAAAAGACAACAGGAACAGCAACAAAAAAACGAATTCTTACCGGCGACAGGCCAACCGGGAAACTGCATCTGGGCCATTACGTGGGCAGCCTCAAAAATCGCGTGCAATTGCAGGACGAATATGAAACCTATATTCTCATCGCCGATGTGCAGGCTTTGACCGATAACTTCGAGCGCCCGGAGATTTTAAAGGCCAATATCCGCGAAGTAGCACTGGATTATTTAGCGGTTGGCCTTGACCCGCAAAAGTGCGCGTTTGTGATTCAATCTTTGGTGCCGCAAATCGCCGAACTCACGGTCTTTTACATGAATCTGGTGTCGGTTTCGCAGGTCGAGCGCAATCCAACTGTTAAAGCGGAAATTGCTCAAAAGGGTTTTGGTGAAGTGCTGCCGCTGGGTTTTTTCTGCTATCCGGTTTCGCAAGCGGCTGATATTACGGCTTTTGGCGCGCATTTAGTGCCGGTTGGTCACGACCAGGCACCGATGATTGAACTATGCCGTGATATTGTTGAAAAGTTTCATCGTCTTTACGGTGAAGTCTTAGTTTTGCCTTCACCCATGTATGCCGAATTTGGCCGCTTGCCGGGCACAGATGGGCAGGCCAAAATGAGCAAGAGTCTGGCTAATGCGATTTATCTTTCGGACGACGAAAAGACCGTTAACCAAAAAGTGATGAGCATGTTCACCGATCCCAATCGCATTCGCGGCACAGAGCCGGGTAACGTGGAAGGCAATCCGGTTTTCACTTATCACGATGCCTTTAATCCCAACAAAGAGCGCGTGGAGGAATTGAAAGAACTTTATAAAAAAGGCGGTGCGAACGAAAACGGCAAGCCGGTTTTGGGCGATGTAACCGTCAAGCGCGAACTTGCTGCCACGTTAAATGAAATGCTGGAGCCGATTCGCACGCGCCGCGCTGAATTTGCCCGCGACGAAAGTTATGTGCGCGATGTTTTACAAGACGGCACAAGACGCGGCATTGAACGCGCTGAAGAAGTGATGGAAGGCGTGCGCCGTGCCATGCAAGTAGATTATTTTTAGGGAAGCAGTGTCATACTATAAAGAGATGGACAAGCAGAAACTCTCCCAGATTATTTCAATTTCGCCGGACGTGATGAGCGGCACGCCGGTGTTTGCGGGAACGCGCGTTCCGATTCAAACCCTGTTTGATTATCTTGAAGCCGGCGAGACGATTGACGATTTTTTGCAGGGCTTCCCCTCTGTGCAGCGCGAGCAAATCGTCACTTTTTTGGAAGAAGCTAAAGAACACGCGGTAGCGTCTCTGGC
Organism: Abditibacteriaceae bacterium; assembly: GCA_036399215.1. GTDB lineage: Bacteria > Armatimonadota > Abditibacteriia > Abditibacteriales > Abditibacteriaceae > DASWNL01. The sequence goes on along the minus strand of DASWNL010000127.1, from coordinate 561 downwards.
AGCTTGATTCCATGAACATTTTGCTCGACGAATGCGTGGATGCTCGATTAGCAAATGAGATTGTTGGCCATGTGGTTACAACAGTGCCACAACGTGGTTGGGATGGCATGAAAGACGGGCCTTTACTGCAATTGGCAGCACTAGAATTCGACGTTTTTATTACCGTAGATAGTAACTTGCCTTTTCAACAGAACTTATCAAAGTTCGATTTGCGCATTGTTATTTTAAAGGCGCCGGGCAATCGCCTGGCCGATTTGAAATTATTAGTGCCACAATTACAGCGCCTATTGCCACATCTTACGTCGCACACAGCTACCACTATTTCCCAGGAGACAACATGAATCCCAATTCACCATTCGACATGGGCCAACCAACGCAGATGGTTGGCGGCGTGCCGCCGCAGTCACCAACTGGCGGCATTCAGATTGACCAGGACGGACGCGGGCAGGGCAGCGGGTTTACTTATCAAATTGTGCATGGGCCGTCGTTTGCACTTGCGGTTTTTCAACTGGCCGCCGGGCAAAGTTTGCAAGCCGAAGCCGGCGCGATGGTTTCGATGTC
>DASWNL010000126.1:0-11011 GCA_036399215.1 Abditibacteriaceae bacterium | reverse complement strand
CCAGCAATGAACTCAAGCAATACGAACAGACCGTCAAAGCCTACCAAGAGAACTATCCCATTATCCTGCGCGGCGGCTTGAGCAATCAGCCCTGGCTGCAAATGTATGCCGCAACGGCCTTACGCTATGTTAATGAGGCGTATGAAGCCTTGAATCAGCCGGATAAAGCTATTGAGATGCTGGCCAAAGCCTTAGGGCAGATGCCGGCCTTATGGGATGACAAAGCGCAGGGGCAGGGCGGTTGGAAGAACGGCTGGATGTATGCTTCCTTAGTGCCCAAGTTGATAAAGGCCGGACGCTCTGACGAAGCCTTGCAATGGGCCAAGTTGCACTATGCCCTGTGCAGCTTTGATGCAAAGTGTTTGGAGCGTGCCACTAAATCTTTAGGCCAGGTATGGGCCGATAAAGAAGCCTATCAGGAACTGCGCACTTTCAATCAGATGCAGGAAGGCACCGCCGATGCAAGCGTTAAACATCCTCTAATCAGTATCAAGTTGCCCGCTATCGAAGAGAAGCTGTTGCCCGAACACATAGCGCGCACCAAAAACGCTGCGACCGGTGCTTACAAGCGTGACATTGTTCCCGAACAGATTGGTATCTTGCTGTATAAAGGCGATTATGCCGGGGCGATGAATGAAGCGCGGCGCCTGATGAAAGACGACCCACAAAAAGCCGAAGGCGCCTTGCAAATCTGCCGTGTGTTTAAGGCGGCGGATTTATCTACGCTGCGTGCTAATCAGTTCTTGCTCTATCTCGAAGGCAAAGCCGATAACCCTTTGCCGCAGTTCTTGAAAGAACACGAGAAGGCAGCCGCTGCCCTACCATGAAAGCCATCTTCCAACATGACAACTGGGTGATTGGGGGCTTTGCGCTATTCATAAGCGCCGGTTGGATGGCGCCTGTCCAAGCAGACTTTCCCAAACCAATAGCGCCACCTAAAAGTGAGGCTTTAACGCCAATCAGGCCAACTGCTTCGTCACCTGCGCTACCTGATGACATATCAAAACCAAATTCCAAAACGGCTTTAGTTAACGCGGCGCATCGCCACTTGCCCCTGCTGATTGAGCAAATGCTGACCGGTAGAATGACGCCACAAAGAGCTTGGGACGAAAAACTATTCAGCGCCGATGATTTATTGTGGCTCTTTGAACATTTAGTGGATGACTGGGGTGGCTTTGATTGGCGTAAAAACGATGGCGTGCGACGAGAATTAGCGCGCTTGCTTACAGAAAATGGCGGGGATAAGTTACAGGATTTGAAGAAATTATCGCCGAAGGTTCGTTTATGGCTGGCCGATTACTACATGAGTGTGCGCGACGAAAAATGCGTGACATTCTGTGAAAGTATTTTAAATGAAGTCAAAGCGCCGATGAAAGATGAAAAGCCTTTGATATTCTTAGCGATTGAACGCCTGGCGTGGCATTATGCTTGGACAAGACGCACGGAAAAAGCCGCTCAAACCTGGGAAAGACTGCCTTCCTTATTTTCAACCCCCGGTTGGTTCGTGCCTGACGCTTTTTTTGAAGCAGGACGCCTTTGGTTAATAGCAGGTAATCGCGCTAAAGCTGAGGATTTGTTCGCAAAAGTTCATCAGTATGATAATGGATGGGCAACAGGAATGGCCCTGCTTGAACAGGCTCGTTTTTTGATGGATCAAGACAAGCACGATGAGGCGCGCACGATTCTTAGCCAGCCGATCAAAGGTTCCGATTCCGAACTGATTCGCGTGGCCTTGCTTTCTTTGCTGGCGAAGTCTTATTACGATACAGGCGAGTGGGCAAAAGCGAGGGAATTGGCGCGACGTTCCATTGAACATCACAATACGCTGCTTAAATCGTCCCCGGCTTCAGGCCACAAGGTCAACACCCAACGCGCCCCGCTCATTTTACAGTGGATTGATAAATGGGAAAAGCAACCTGTCATGGCGCCGGAAAAAATCACAATCGAATCCAACTGGAAACAGGAAAACCTTAGCATCGGCTTGCAAGTGCTTTCTGCCCGCCCGATTCCTTTATCCATCGCTTTTGAAAAGGGATATCTAAAAGAAAAGCAACAAGGCGAATGGAATTCCAAGCCAGACTTTTTTCAAGAGAAGTCGCTTTCTCTCACAGTGCCGTCGGAAAAACTGGTGCAAAGCCTGAAAGATGTAGCCATTATCACCAGTCCCGCCGTGCCTGCCTTTTCACTGCGCGTGCCTGTCTCTATAAAGGTGAACAGCCCTTTGCGGCCTGATGCTGCAAAAGTGACGTTCGGCAATATCTCACCTGGTGCAAAAGCCGAACGAACCTTCACCATTCGCTCGGATATACCCTTTCGCGTGATTTCGGCGCGCACAACCTCCGAGCTATTTTCGGTTGTTTTGCCAGATTCAGTCGGCAAGCCGCAAAAAAAGCAAAAGATAACAGTGGCTTTTCAGCCGAAGTCCCAACAACAAGAACCATTTCAATGTGAAATTCAATTGCAAACCGATGTAGCAGGACAGGAAAGCGTGGTGGTTCCCTGTAGTGGTTACTCGCAAGGATGAGGTAACCCTCTAAGTTCTCGCCATGCCCCTGGCAATTAATTGTTAGGGGCAACTAATTGTTAAGCGTTTCAACGACGAATGCCGCATCTCTGTCAAAGGCAATTCCCTGCAACGATTGCCTATACCATCTAAGGAGGTTTCTATGAAGTCTATTTTGAATTACCGTTTAATTGTGTGCGTCCTGAGTGCAGTAATTTGTGCAACAACTATTGCTGCAAAAGCATGTGACGAGGAACCAACGCTTTCTGTGAGCATCGGCGACGCCGACATTCCTCGTGACAAAACGACTATCACTAGTGTGTCAGTGTGTTTGTCCAAGTGCCAAACTCCATTAGCCGGCAAAGCGGTTGTGTTATCCATTGATTCCGGCCCTGGCTCACTGGGGACAACAACTCTCACCACTGATGCTACTGGTTGTGCCAGCACGACTTTAAAATCCAGTGATGTAGCTGGCACAGACGGCACAATCGTCGTAAAAGCCACAGCAGAACAGAAGACGGCAACCGCGAACCTCACAGCAAAAGGCTTAACTGTTAGCTTATCAGCCGCTAAATCCAAGATTTATGCCGGCAGTCCCAAATATGGCAAGACTCAATTAACTGCGTCTGTAATGGGTGGCACCAAGCCGGCCAAAGGCAGCATAACTTTTGAAACAAACGGCGGAGCCTTTGAAGGTGCGGCTACACAAAATCTTTCATCGAATGGAACCGCGTTTGTGTTTCTTACAACCGGCCAACAAACAGCTAAATTTATAGATCGTCCCAGAGCCGTTTTTGATGCTGCCGGAGCCGCCCTCGTGGGCCAGACCGAAGTGGAGTTTGTGGTGCCAGACGATATCAACTTATCTGTTGCAGGGCACAAAAGGGCTAACCAACAGGCCAGCGGTAGCGCGACTTTACTGGGTTCTGATGGGCAGAATTTTCCTGGAGGCACCGTTACTTTTGCCTGGCAAACACCAATTAACCAGGAAGATACTGATGCTATCGCCGTGCCGGATGAAGGCGGAGCAGTCACCTCTTTTACAACAGCTACAGGATGGGGAGCTGGCACAGTTCAAGTTTCCGCGCTCAATGTAACTAAACCGCAGGTTCCACTGCACTTCCGCTCCATCGCTGACGCTCAATTGACAATTGAGGCAAAAGGCAATCAATTGTCAGCGCAGTGGAAGAACAACGGTATAGGCTTTGGAGCCACAGTAGGCCCAGATGGTCTGGTGCCATCGTTCACTTACACGAAGACATTCAATTAAGGTCATTATTGACTATTGCAAGGCTGAAGAAAATCTTTCAGCCTTGCAATAGTCAAATGGCGCTTATTCAAAAGGACGTGGTTAGGTTGAAAATTTATGCCCTACTGATGCTATTGTCTGCTCCTTTTGCTTCATATGCGGCAGAAGCCATACAACCAGTTAATTCATTACAAAACCAGGCAGCATCAAGTGCATTATCCAAAGAATTGACAGCTTTGATTGCTGTTCCGTCAATAATTGAATTACATCGCACCAGGGCTGTGCCGATAACTATCAGGATGGTTGCCATCAAAGGCGAAATTCCTCAAAAGATTACTTTGCGGGCGCCTAATGCAACCATCGTTAGTGGTGAGGCCAGTAGCGAGGAAGGGCATCTTAATTTGGACGTTAAAAATCAGATGGCTCAGGCTGTTGTATTTTTTCCTAATTGGGTCTGGCAAGAGAAAACCCTCTACACCATAGAAGTCACTCGCACAGATAATGCTTTTGATTTTCTTGGCACCGCTCAAATCAAAATACGTGACCAGAGCCGTATCTCCGTCCTGCAAGCACCAACGAAACTACCGGCAGACAGTAAGACAACTGGAATTTTTCAAGCCAAAATTCAAGACCAATTTGATGTTCCCCTGCAAGATGTGCCCTGTTTTATTCTGCTGAATCTGTCAACTAAGAAACGCCAAGTCTTTTCTGTAAATACTGATGCAAATGGGTTAGTGACCTTTACACTGCCATCCATGGCTGAGGCAGGGCAGGCTACCGTGCAAGTCGTAACCGATAGACTCGCATCGCAGCAAACTCTTGTGACATACGAGCTAATACAAAAATAAGAATACGTCAAGCCCCAATAAAAGCGTTTCTACTCTCAGTAACGCCATGATTCAAGAATGAATCATGGCGTTATCCCTGCTGTAACTGCTTTCGCAACTTCTCCATTCGACGGTATTACTTCACCCAGGCGCACCACCACCTGATGTGTCTGGCCGTCATCCGCCAATTGAATGGTTTCAACTGGCGCACCGTCCACTTCAAGGCGCGTTACGCCGTTACCGATGCCATGCGGGTTTTCGACGCGGATTTCATAGGTCGCTGAACGATAGCGATATACCATCGAAAAGCCGGGCCACTCTTTGGGAATGGCGGGGTTGATTTCTAATTTATCTCCGTGCAGTTTGAAGCCGAGCACGCCTTCGACCCACACGCGATACACCCAACTGGCCGAGCCGGTATACCATGTCCAGCCGCCCCGCCCGATATGGCCGGGAAGGTTGTAAACATCGGCTACAATAGCATACGGCTCCACTTTGTAATTTTGGGTTTCTTCCGGCTCTCTGGCGTGTTCGATGGGGTTGAGCATCTGCAAAAGTTCAACGGCTTTATCTCCGTTGCCTTGCTCGGCAAAGGCCAAAGCCAGCCAGGTTGCGGCGTGCGTGTATTGGCCACCGTTTTCGCGCACGCCGGGCAAATAGCCTTTGATATAACCGGGGTCTTGATCGGTTTTGTCAAAAGCCGGCGTGAACAAGAGAATCATCTCTTTGTCGTGCAAAACCAAACGTTCATAAGCGGCTTGCAAGGCTTCGTTTGCCCTTTGCTTGTCGGCGCAACCGGTGAGAATAGCCCAGCTTTGCGGAAGCGAATCTATTTGCGCTTCGAGGTTCTTTTTCGACCCCATCGGCGAGCCGTCATCGAAGAAAGCGCGCACATACCATTCGCCGTCCCAGGCCTGCTCTTCCGTGGATTTAGCATAAGCCGATGCGCGCTTGCGGAAGTCTTCGGCTAATTGCGATTCACCGCGCATCTCACAAAGGTTCGCGAATTTATTTAAGACATCGCATAAAAACCACGCCATCCAGACGCTTTCGCCCTTGCCATCAACACCAACGCGGTTCAAGCCGTCGTTCCAGTCGCCGGTGCCGATGAGGGGCAATTGATGCGGGCCATAAGTGCAGCCTTTTTCAATGGCGCGACGGCAATGTTCAAACAGATTGGCGTTTTGCTCGGAAATCTGCGGGCGATTGTAAACCTCGTGTTCATCTGCGGCCAATGGTTCGCCTTTGAGAAAGCCGATGCTCTCATCCAAAATGGAAGCATCGCCGGTGGCTTCGATGTAATGCGATGTCACGTAAGGCATCCATAGCAAGTCATCGGCAAAGCGCGTGCGCACGCCGGCATCCGACGGCGGATGCCACCAGTGCTGCACATCGCCTTCTTCAAACTGATGCGCCGCTGCCCGCAAAATTTGCTCGCGGGCAATTTGCGGGCGCGAGTGCATGAAGGCCATTACGTCTTGCAATTGATCGCGGAAACCAAAGGCGCCGCCCGATTGATACAAGGCGCTGCGGCCCCACACGCGGCAGCTTAAAGCTTGATAGGGCAGCCAGCGATTGAGCAAAAAGTTGACGCCTAAAATCGGCACGTCCACTTGCAAACTTCCTAAAAAGTCATCCCACCAACTTTGCGTCTGGCGCAGGGCGCGCTCGACTTCTTGCCCATCGCGAAAGCGGCGCACCAAGAATCGCGCGGCTTCAATGTCGTTAGCCTCACCCAGCAAGAAGATGACTTCGGTTTCTTCGTCAATATCTAAATCAACCAATACCTGAATCGCTGCGCCGCAATCAAAACCGGCACCGGTTCGCTCATCCAGATGCTGCTTTTCCATCGCCAGAGGCTTTTGCGGCGAGCCGTTGCGGCCTAAAAAGGAAGTGCGGTCGCTGCTCCATGAGCGCGGCATGGGGCTGGCCGAAGCAAAGGCGACGTGATGGCTAAAATCGGGCCGGTAATAATTGCGGGCCAAAAGAATCTTTTCGGCGCTGTCCCACTGCGTGACGATATTCGGTTGCATCTCTTCGCGTGTCGTGCCCAGCACCCAATCGGAGTAATGCGTCACACGTAAACGGCGCTTGCGCGAGGAAGCATTTTTGAGTTTCAGGCGCGCAATGCGAATCGGTGGCGAATCTTCGCCCATTGCTCCGCCCAGCGGCACGAACATGGTCAACTCTTGTTCAATGGCATGGCTGTTGTGCTCGAAAATTGTATAGCCCTGGCCGTGCCGCGCGCGATAAGCATCGTTTTCCCGAATCGGCGAAGGTGTTGGCGTCCAATAGGTGCCGGTCTCTTCGTCGCGGATGTAAATGCAGTCGCCCGCGCCTTCGGAAACCGGATCGTTATTCCACGGCGTCAGGCGGTTTGATTGAGAGTTGCCATACCAGGTGAAACCGCGTCCCGATTCGCTAATAACGCTGCCAAACAAAGGGCTGGCGAACACATTGACCCAGGGCAGGGGCGTTTGCGTGCCGGGGCCTAAATAAATCGCGTATTCCTTGCCATCCGGCGTAAAGCCGCCAATGGAGTTGAAATACTCCAGATGCATGAAAGGCAAGGGCGCTGAAGGCTGTTCGGGAATCGAACGCTTTTGCAGGTTTTTGGGTGCTTCCGGCAGGGCTTGAGTTGTGCCCAGTTGCTGGGCAAGGGCGCCGCGCGCTGCTACTAATACCACGCGCGCGACTGCTAAAAGCAAAGTTAAATCTTCGGGACTAAGCTGGTCGCCGGCACGCACGAAAATGCCGCCCGGTTGATCGAATAACTGCTCATGCGGCACCTGGGGCGAAACCGCGATGGCAGCGCGGCGCAGGCCTTCGTTAAGGTCCTGGTTATAGCCACTCGCTTCTTCGTTCAAAATTACCAGATCACAGGCAAAGCCGCGCCGCCGCCAGAAGGCGTGGGCCTGCATCGCTTCGCGCACAAAAGGCAAGTCGCGCTCATCGCCCACATTCAAAACCAGAATCGGCAAATCGCCCGAAATGCCATGCGCCCATAATCCCGATTGGCTGCGCCGATTATCGCGCAAGCGCTTGGCCGGAGCGCGCAGGGCATCGAAGGGATAAATCATGTAACTGGCGAGATGCTGGAAGCCTTGCAGGGCCTCGTCATCCAGGCCCAGATGGTGCATTTCCAACTGCGCGTGTGTCCAGGCTAAATCAAGGGCGCGCTCTGCGGCCTGGATGTCGCGATACTTTTCAGCGATTTGTAAAACCGCCTCGCGCGATGGGCCGGCAAAGGTGGTAAAAGCCAGTTGCACGCGCTGCCCCGGCGCCAGAACAATACGCTGGCGCAGGCTAAAGCACGGATCAAGCACCGCACCCGCCGTGTTGGATAATTGGCTGTTCAAGGCTTGCGGGTCTTCCGAAGTGCGATTGCGCCCTAAGAATTGCAAGCGGTCGCTTTCAAAGGAAATCTCGCCGGAAAGGGGAGTGGCTAAAACGTGACCTCCCCAGATGGGCGCATCATGTGGCGAACGCAAGCGGCGCCAGGCCAACAGCGCCGCTCCATCGAGCACGCTTTCGGTTTGCACAAATAACTTGGAAAAAGCCGGATGCGCGCGATCAGCATTGTGTGGCGCCAGACACACTTCCGCGAAACTGGTGACTTCTAAAACGCGCGCTGTGGAAGATAAATTGTTTAATTGCAACAGCCGAATTTCGGCATCATCTTCCGGCGAGATACAAACGTGCAGGCGCGTTTCGATATCATTATCGCGGCGATGGTATTCGGTTTTTTCAGGCCGAAATGATACGCTGCTGTGTCGTGCCGCGCGTCGCAACGGTTGATGAGCCGCCGACCAGCGCACGTTACTTTCGAGGTCGCGGATATAAAGAAAACTGCCCCATTGATCTCGTGTCGAATCGGCCCGCCAACGCGTGATTTCAAATTGCTTCCAACGCAAATAACTGCCGCCGGCATTGGTGGTCATCGCCGATAGATTGCCGTTGGATAACAGATTGACACGCGGCGCCGGACTGTCCGGCGAATTGAGACGCTCGTGCGAAGAACCGGTGCGGGCGCCTACAGGTTTGGGCGGCGCTTCGCGAACGGATTCATCGAGAATAGTGGGCGCGACGGGCACCTTTTCGTGCAAAAGCGGCAGGGCGGCACGCACCAACGGCTGGCGCGAAAAGCGATCTTGCAGCACGTTGGCATTGATGACATTATCCAACGCCAGCAGGCTCATGCCTTGATGATGCACCATGAAAGTGCGAACGATAACGCCGCGCCGGTTCTGGGTGCGATCAAGAGTGCGATCAAGAGGCGCAAGGGCTTCGTCGCCTAATTCCACATGCTTAAAGTCCACGCTTTCATAAAATCCATAGTCGCCGCGCATCCCCATTTTTTCGAGGCGCTGCAAGTTGTTGAAAGCTTCTTGCGGCTCAACCATCAGTGCCATCACGGTGGCGTAAGGCGCCACGACGAGTTCTTCTTCGAGGCCGCGTTTGAGGCCCAAAACCGGCGCGCCAAAAGCCTTGTATTGATAGGTTTTTTGCGCGTCTAAGGCGCTAAAAGCGGCTTCCGAGATGCCCCAGGGCACGCCACGCGCGCGACCATAAGCGATTTGTTGATGAACGGCGCTCTGACAGGCCCAATCGAGTAGGGAATGGGGCGAGTTCGGCGTGAAAATCAGCGGCATCAAATACTCGAACATGGTGCCGCTCCACGAGAGCAAAACCGCAGAGCCATCGGGCGCCTTGCCAAAGCGCCGCCCCAAATTCAGCCAATGCTCAACCGGCACTTCATCACGCGCGACGGCGAGGAAACTGGCAAGGCGGCATTCACTGGCAAGCAGGTCGTAATACGAGTTATCAAGCCGCATCTCTTCCACATTGAAGCCAATGGAAAACAGCTTGCGCTCGGCATCGTAGAGAAAGCCGAAGTCCATCTCATCGGTGAATTGGCCGGCGCGGTTGATAACTTCAACAGCATCGGCCATGATTTCTCCGGCCAGCCACTTGCTGCGCTCGAACTCCTCCTGCACTTCACGCAACCACTTCGTTGTTTCTTCGGTTAGCCCCTCTCTCTCGCGGCGCGCCATCAGTTCAGAGAAGGCCGGCAGGTTGCCGCCCGCTAATCCTTTGAGCGAAGGCGCGGCGTTCAAAATCTCGCGGCGCAACGAGGGCGCATCTTCGCCCAAGGGCCAGAGCCACAAATCCGGCGCCTGAGCCAACTTTTCATGCCAACAAAGATAGCGCTGCGCGATGTGTAACCACGCTTCCAGTTGTGTTTCCAGTTGTGCAGCCCAATACGCCGAAGCATTGGTGGTAAAACGCGGGTCGCTGGTAGCGACTGCTAAATCGGCGCTTTGCCGTTGTGTTGCAGGGGTTCCTGAAGGCGCTATGCTGCTAACCTGGCGTGCCAAACGCGAAGTGGGCGCTTGCGCCTGGCGCAAGCGTTCGACGATTTTTAAGGGTTCTACTTCATTATTAAACAGCGATTTCAACTCGGCTAAATCGCTTTGCAGCGAAGCATCATTTGATAATGCCGGGTTGTTTTGCAGCGATAGATACAGCAATTCCAGTGTGTCGGCCAAACCTTGCAAGGCTTTCTGATCTAAGACGGGGGCACGGGTGATGTCTTCTATGCTTTCGATCAGGGCCAGAAAGCAGCCAAGCAGGTTTCCGCTATCTACAGTCGAAACATAACGTGGGCGCAGGGCTTCCTGGCGTTGGGTTTCATACCAATTCAAAAAATGGCCGTTATAGCGTTCCAGCCCATGCAAATTTCGAAATGTTGGCAACAAGCGGCCAATGGCGTCATCGCCGGAGATGTAACCAAAGTCATGAGCGGCCACAAAGGCCATTAATCCCATGCCAATATTGGTGGGGCTGGTGCGTTGGGCAATTTCAACGCGCAAGCGTTCTTGATAGTTATCGGGCGCCAGCCAGTTGGTTTGTGGGCCGATAAAGTCATCGAAGTAGCGCCACGTTTGCCGCGCGATCTGACGTAGATACACTTTCTCTTCTGCCCCCAGTGCGTGCGATGGTGGGAGATAAGCCCCATGCAGCCACTTCACCAAAAGCGGCAGGAATGACCAGGAAACCAGGTAGGGCGCAGCGTAAAGAAAACCGCCGGGGTTTGCGCTACGCACGGCAAAAGTGAGGCCTGCTGAAAAAAATAATCCGCCTAACAAGCGCCATAAAAATTGTTGTTCTCGTTGTGTCGCACTCTGCCCGGCTACACGCGCCGTTTCCCATTGCAGCATCAACTTATGCGAAACCAATCGCCGATACAAAACGCGGCCAATGGCATCAAGCGAAACAACCGCTTGATGCGGCAAAAGCGCACCATTCAAAAGGCCACGCATTAAATTGGGCAATAACGAAGTGATTTCCTGGCGCGCTCTGGCGGCTTTTTCAGGATTGGTCGAATCGGTTGTAACCCAGGTCAGCAGGCTGCTGAAAAACGGCCACAAG
>DASWNL010000125.1:0-12041 GCA_036399215.1 Abditibacteriaceae bacterium | reverse complement strand
AGCCATGCAAATAAATTTCTTCATGGTTAAAAGCGAATTGCCAAAACGAACACAATCACAATAGCGATGCAGGTAACGATTTCCACCACCATCGAAAGCAAGTAGCCTACTAAATAACCGGTGCCCGCTTTAAGGACTTTGTTCCAGTCTTTGTGTTGATTCCATTCGACCAGAGCAATCGCTGCAAACGAACCGATCACCAAACCGGGCAGGCTAAAAACTAAAAGCCCAATCAAGCCACCGACTAAAGCCGCAAGTGAACTCCACACCGAAGCGCCGCCTTTGCGGGCGCCGAAGTAACTGAGCCAATACTCCGCGGTGCTGCCTATCAAGGCAAAAAGCAGCATCAATAAAAGCGTGGGCCAGCCATAGTCCGCGAAATCCGTTTTCCAGCCATAATACAACGCGCCCAGCCACACAATCGGCGGGCCAGGCAAGAGTGGCGCCACGCAACCAATAAAGCCAACCAACATAATAATTGCAGTTTCGAGCAGAAGTTGGTTCATAAAAAGAGACACCGGGGGTTAGAGGCTGGAGACTGATTACAAGCCTCCAACCTCTAACCCCCAGCCCCTATAAATAATTCTTCACCAGATAAATCACAAGCGAAACCGTGACGGCGGAAAACAGTGTGGAGTAAAACACGACCGAAGCGGCAAAGTCCGGTTCGTTATCGTATTCCATCGCTAAAAGCGCCGAATTAACCGCTGTCGGGAAGCTGGCAGACACCACAACCGCCTGTGCTAAAGTGCGATCTTCAAAGCCAAGCAACTTCACTAAGGCAAAGCCCAAAAGCGGCCCAATGCACAAGCGCAAAAACAGTGTGGCAAACAATGGGAAACCCAGTTGATGCGATTTCAAGCTCGCCATCTGCGCACCCAAAGTGATTAAAGCAATCGGCACTAAACCATCGGCCAACCATTCAAGAGCGTGATTAACCGGCGAAGGCAAAGGCAAATGGAAGCCGCGAAAAATCCAGGCCGCGCATAGCGTGTAAATCATCGGCAGATGAAAAATCGTTTTTAAAGTTTTCTTCCAATCGCCGCCTTCGCGCCCGCCCGCGTGCAGCCACAGGCCAATAGTGAAGTTGCTGATGTTCTGGAACATGATGGTGATGGCCTGCACCTGCTCGCCCACGCCAGCAAAAGCCAGACGCGCGGCGGGAACACCATAGTTGCCCGAATTGTAAAACAAAATTGAAGCCGTCATGGCGCGGCGCAAGCGGTCGCCAGCACCAAAGAGCGGCGCTAAATACCAACCCAGAACAAACTGTGCGGCAAAGAGCAACGCAAAGTGCGAAAAGATTTTCAAAAGCTGCTCGCCCGATAAAGTGGAGCCGTAGATTCGCACAAACAAAAAAGCCGGCACGAAAATCCAGAAGTTCAAACGCGTCAGCGACTTTAAATCGAAACCCAAGCGCTTTTGCACCAGATAACCCACACCGATTAACAAAAAAATCGGCAGAATCACGTCATAAGAAATTTGTAGGAAAGCAGTCATGGGGAAGAAGTCAGAATACAGTAGCCAGCAGTGAGAAGAAGAGGCGTCTGGCGCTCGATTATTGTATTCTGAATTGGTCTCCTCCGCTGACTACTGTATTCTGACTTCTGGATTCTTTCATCATGCAAGTTACGCAAGTTGCCCTTCGCCCCACACCCGCTTCTGAGGCTGCCGGACGGCCTTCGCTCACACCGGAATTGCTTGCCGCCAGCGGCGCCCGTTATTCGCGCAACAACGAAGGTCTGCAAGCCATTCTATCGAAGATTGACCCGGAGAATCTCGATAAATCGGTGGACTCTATTTTTCGCATGGTGGATTATGGTCACCAATCCATAGCCGACATGGCCCCGGTTGCCATGTTTCTCGATGGCCTCTCACAATGGCTGGCTTACTATGTGTGGACACTGTGCCCGACAGCGGGTGGGCAGGAGTCTTCTACGCGCTACATTCGCCTGGCCGCCGATAATGTCATCGCGCCCGATGTTTTAGGCATCCCTGAAAATCTGCATGACGAATGGCGCGCTTTAAATGAAGGCGCCTTTGGCGCTTATGCACAGGCTGTTGAAGTATGGGAAGGCATTGCGGCGCGCGACCCGGATGTAGCGCGCATTCCAAAGAGTTTGCTCCAAGACGAGTCCGAAAAAGCCGCCAAAGCCATCGCGCGAATGCGCCGCAACTACGGCTTTGATCGCGCGCGTAATTTCTTGCCGGTCGGCGTTTCAACCAATGTCATGCTGGTGATGTCGGCGCGTGCCTGGGTAACGTTATGCCAGCATTTGCTTTCGCATCCTTTACGCGAAGCGAACGCTTTAGGAGAAGCGATTCGGCAGGAACTGGAGTTAGCCGCACCGCGCCTTTTAAAACATGCTGTTGGCAAAGATTCAATGCGCGCCGGCATCGCTGAGGAGGCTGGGCAAGTGCGCGCCTTAGCCGCACACGTTGAGGAAATAAAAGAAGCACCGTCGCATCCGATGTTGGAAGTGTTCCCACCATCCGGCGCGGGCGATTTTTCGGGTGATTTAAAATTCCATGACAACCGTTACGCCTGGATGGGCGCACAATTACGACGGACAGCGGTGCGCTTTGGCTGGGGTGCGGTTGGCTTGGCTGAAATCCGCGATTTGAATCGCCATCGCACCGGCACCAAATGGTGCCCGCTTGTGCCGCAGGGGTTTTATGCTGCCTTAGAACAATGCCCTGCACATGAAACCTCCGCGCGCGAAACCTTGCTTGAGTTGGAACTCTTGGGGAGGCGCTTTAGCCAACGCGCTTTGCAGTTGTTACAAGCGGGTGAGGATTCTTACGTTTACTGGCTACTGCTCGGCACGCAGTTGCCCTTTGAACACACCACAACAGCCGATAAATTCATCTATGAAGCCGAACTTCGCACCGGCACCGGCGCGCACTTTCGCTATGCCGAGCATCTGCGCGAAGTGCTGGCTCTATGGTATGAAAAATATCCCGCAACTCGCGGTTTAGTCTTGGAAGGTAGCGCCGAACCGGAGTGATGAAAAAACTTTATTCAACACTATCAAATTCCGGCCTGAAAAGTAGCAAGCCGCGATGATTTTGCAAAGCGCCGGGACGCAGTTCGAGAATTTGAAAGGCTTCAACAGGAACGTCGTATTTGCAGCGTAGATTGTAATTGCTGGCTGGCACGAAGCCGAAACGACCATAATAGGCTGGATTACCGAGCAAAGCGATAGCCTCATGGCCGCTTTCGCGTAATTGCCGCAAGGTTTCGCGCACTAAAGCCGAGCCAACGCCGCGCTTTTGGTATTCCGGCAAGACGGCCAAAGGGCCTAATCCGATAATCGAAGCATTGCAGCTATTCTCATCTTCATCGGGCTGAAAACTCATTAGCGAAAAGAAGATGTGCCCGACAATTTGGTTTTCAATTTCAGCCACTAACGAAAGTGTGCAAACGCCCTTAGAGCGTAAGGCATCTACTAAATCAGCTTCTCCTGCGCGGCCAAAGGCACTGGTTTCGACGTGATAAATCGCCTCAATATCGGCGGGCGTTTCAGGACGGATGGTCATGCTTAATCTACACCTAAGTTGAGTCGAAGAATCTTTTATGGGTTAGGCGCCGGCAGAACCGACAATTTTGTAATTCCGGTTGTGAGCACACCCTTCCATGATTCTTCCCTGTAGTCCCTGAATCTATACGAGAACGAGATAGAGTATTTGCCCGGTGTTGCTTCAATCGACTTATCGGAATTGTTGGTATAGTCTCGGCCAAGTCGCAAGTAATAAATACATAAGGGGAAGACTTCGCCGGGCTTTAATATCTGCTTCATCCGCGACATTGGTGTGCTGCTAAGAGGCTCCTCCACTTGTATTGCCCGGCCCAGAGGGCCAATTATCTTTGGTTGAGCACTACGTGAGGGCGGGTAGTAATAGATTAATTCTTTTGACATCTTGTCGACGTTACGCACCAATAAACGCCACGACACTATGTCACCAGTGGACGCTTCGCGCCGAAATTCGCCGACGCCTAATTTAAAACCGTCTTGCTCCGGCCCCCAGGCAATGAGTGTCCCACCGCTAATCCATTTCAGACCTTTGCTTTGCACATTTACATCTTCAAGGCGCGTCCATTGAGTCCGCGCCATACTTATCAAAGAGTCCACATTCCATTGTGGGAAATAAACCCAGTTACTGGCCGACCAGAACAGTCTAAATGGCCCGGCCTTAATTATCGTGTTGGTTGAGCCGTCCGGGTTAGCTTCTCTTCCCCAGACTTCGCCCTTTCCCTGCGTGATGTTGGTTTTTTGAAAATTAAAAGAGCCATCGTTTTGGACAAACCATTCGTAGCGCGACCGTCGAGGATCGCGTTCGGGATGCTCTAAAAAGCGAAGGGCCAAGCAGCGCTTATCTTGCTTAATCAACAAAAAGCGTCCCGATGGAGCGCGCACGGCGTTTTCGCTGGCATCGCTTGCCCAGGTTTGAACTGGCCTTAGAAAAGCGACAATTAAGAAGAAACAAAGCAGCCGAGAAGCGTGCATTAAGTTAAGCACCTAATTTTTCTTTGAAGTAAGGAATGCTAAGTTGTAAGCCCTCTTCCAGTTGAATCTTCGGTTCCCAACCCAAAATGGTGCGTGCTCTGGTGATGTCGGGTTTGCGTTGTTTGGGGTCGTCTTGCGGCAAGGGGCGAAAGACGATTTCCGAAGACGAATTAGTGATGCGCTTGACTTGTTCGGCAAATTCCAGAATGTTGAATTCCGTCGGATTGCCGATATTTACCGGTAGGTTTTCCTCCGACATCATCAGGCGATAAATGCCATCCACCAAATCCGTCGCAAAGCAAAACGAGCGCGTTTGTGAACCGTCACCGTAAACCGTAAGCGGCTCACCTAAAATGGCCTGCTTGAGAAAATTCGGCACGATGCGCCCGTCAATAATTCTCATGCGCGGGCCGTAGGTGTTGAAGATACGCACAATTTTCGTGTCAATGTTATGCATCCGGTGATAAGCCATAACAATAGCTTCAGCGAAGCGTTTGCTTTCGTCGTAGCAACTGCGTGGGCCAATCGGGTTGACATTGCCCCAATAATCTTCGGTTTGTGGATGCACATGCGGGTCGCCGTAAATTTCCGAAGTCGAAGCCAACAAAAGCCCCGCGCCTTTAGCCCTCGCCAAACCCAAAGCGTTATGGGTGCCCAGGGCGCCGACTTTGAGAGTTTGAATCGGCATCTCCATGTAATCAACCGGCGAAGCGGGCGAAGCGAAATGCAGAATGAAATCAACCGCGCCATCTATTAAAATGCCTTCGCTAACGTTCTGGCGGCGAAAGGAAAACTTCGGCGAATTGATATGAGTGAGGTTATCAAGAGAACCCGTAATCAAATTATCAACCGCTACGACCTCATGCCCTTCGGCCAAACAACGCTCTATTAAATGCGAGCCTAAAAAGCCCGCTCCACCCGTGATGACAATACGCATGAAATAACCCTTAAAATGCCTTGAAAAGTTCCTGGTCTGATTCGCTATGCGATTTTAACCGATTCGATAAAGCGGCGTTTCATTTGCCATACTGCCCATTGTTTGGATTATGAAACTTCGCTTTACCAAAATGCATGGCCTGGGCAACGATTTCGTAGTGCTGGATGACATCGCTTATCCCTTGCCGGATGATTTCGACTTCGCTCGCGCCGCCGAATTTTTATGTAATCGGCATTTTGGCATCGGTGGTGATGGTTTGCTGTTGTTGGGAAAATTGGACGGGAGAATCGCTATGCGGATGTGGAATCCTGATGGCAGCGAAGATATGTGCGGCAATGGCCTGCGCTGTATTGTAGCGCTGGCAAAGCATCGAGGCTACGCCGAAGACACTTTTGAAGTGGCAACACCAGTAGGACTGCGCCGGGCCGAAGTTCTTAATGGCTTGGTGCGCGTTTCGATGGGAGAGCCACAGTTTGAACGCGAAGCTATTCCCTTCTCTCCGCCTTCTGACGTATTACCCCGGAAAGGTGCAGTTGAATATCAACTACCGGTTGGCGATTTGGTTTTATCGCACGTTATTACGCTTTCCACAGGTTCAACTCACACAGTTATTTTCGGCCCCCATCCCGCTGAAGCAACTTTTCAAAACCTTAGCCCGCTGATTGAAAATCATGCCTGGTTTCCTCATCGCACTTCGATTATGTGGGCGAACGTGATTGCCCAAAACGAAATTAAAATTCGCATCTGGGAGCGCGGCGCGGGGGAAACTTTGGCCTGTGGAACCGGCGCCTGCGCGGTGGCTATTGCGGCGCAAATCACCAGTCGCGGTCAGTCGCCCACCAAAGTTCACAGCAAAGGCGGCACTTTAGTTATCGAATGGCAAAGCGGCCAGGAGATTTGGAAAACCGGCCCGGCGCAAATCGTTTTTGAAGGCGAAGTAGCTTTTAGCGATTACAGCGCATAACGATAGAAAGGTTCCAGATTTGAGAGGGCACCCGGCGCGGGAATGACATAGCTCATCTGTAGCTTCTATGTTGTTAAGTGCTATAGCTTTTAGCGATTAGCTCTTAGCCAAATGCGAAACAGCCAACCCAAATAATGGGTTGGCTGCAAAGCTAACTACTAAAGGCTAATCGCTAAAAGCTAAATCAGCGGTTTTTGCCTTTACCCAACTTGCTGTCTTGATGGCGGCGCAGGTCGCTGAGGCGTTCGGCGCTATCGCCCATAAAGTCGCGCATCTTTTCTTCAAAAGAAGCGCGCTGTTCGCGGCGCGATGAAGAGGAAGGTGGTGGCGGCGGCGCGTCCTCGCTGCTGACTTCTTCCTGAACTTCGCGAACGCGCGGCACCAGAGGCGGGTCATTTTCGCCGCGCGCTTGTTTCATCGAAAGCTCGGTCTTGCCTTTTTCACCCGTTGCTATGATTTTCACCGTAACGGGATCGTTGACCTGAACGTAATCGGATACGTCGCGCACATAATTCTGATCAATTTCCGAAATATGCACGAGGCCCGTCGTGCCTTCATCGAGGCGCACCAAAATGCCATACGGTAACAGGCGTATTACCGTGCCCTGTGCAATCTGTCCCACTTCTACTGCCATGCAGTCTTTCTCTCCTTGGGTTACGTCCTGCTGTTTATTTTGCCCAAATCAGGCTTTATTGAATCAATTGCGCAGGACGGGCAACTGATTGGTGAGAACCGCTGCGAAACAAAACCGCCGCATCAGCTTTCGGCACAAGCATAGCGTAAATGAAGGGCAACGAAAAGGGCAGGTGCTTTAAGAAATAAGAAAATTCACTTCCGAACAGGGTCACGTGTCTGTGCCCGCACTAAATGCAGAGGCTATTATCTAAGCTCTTAGCTGAACTATTGCCTAGAGCGTGTTATGAACTTTTTCTCTGACCTTTAGGCGCTAAAGTTAGAATCGATTGCCTTTACTGATCGCTTTCACAAGCGCCAAACCGTGCAGTTAGCTCTACTTCGGCATTTCTCGACTCGAAATGGCTGATTTCAAGGCAAAAGTTCATAACACGCTCTAGGCTGAATCACACATATTCAGTTGTTCTATTCAATTGTCAGGAGCGCGGGTGCGCTTTCTCGTAGGCATGGCGCAGTTGCGTGGTGCGAGGCAAGGCAGCCACATTTTCCCGTCCGTTACGGTGCAGCGCACTGCTTGTGGTGAGATTCGTTGCAGAAACCCAGCCCGGCAGATGGGCGACTTCGGCGTAGCGCCGCACAATTTGGTGAATCGCGGTTGGCGATAGCGGAGTGCCACGCGTCGTGAAAAACAAACGAAGGCTGTAGCGTCCTTTTTTCTTTAACTTAGCCGCCAAAAGGGGCCGCACCACTTCGCTGTATTCGCGCAAAACGGTGCGAGCGATTTCACCCGAAATCAATCCGTTATCCCATTCTCTGTCACATCGCAGTGCTCCAATCTCCGATGCACTAAACCCCTCGCATAGCAAATATAAAATCGCCCGATCCCGTTTTCCCAGCGGCTGCGAGCGGTTTGGCGCTCGCAACAAAGCATGAATTTGTTCGAGTGATAAAACCAGTCGCGTCCGTGGCGGGCCGGACGCCATTGAAGGAGTTGTAGTTTCTAAATGCGCGGTGGGGTCGGGCCAACCGTATTCGCGTGCCAAAAAGCGGTGCCAATCGCGCACAGTAGCCAGTTTGCGCGCTAAAGTTGGTGCTGTATAAAACTTTGCGTGCGGTGCCGGGCGCCTTTTTCCCGCGACGATTCTATGAATTTGCCCGCCCTGCAAATCGCGCCTGTAACTTTCCACTTGCGCCGCCGCTACCTGGCATAAGGGTGTGCTCTGGGCTTGCAACCACGCTAAATAAATCTGCAAATCTTTGGCATAAGAGTTCAATGCATTGGCCGACAAACTGCGTTCAGTTTTCAGTTCATGCAGAAACTCTTCCACTAAGACGGACATTTCTTTGGGCGCCGCTCGACGCTGCTTCTTGCGCTTCTTAGATCGTGTATTGCTTAGCCATTCCTCTGAAACTACCGCGCGGTCAAACGCTTCAGGAAGCGAGAGTTCCTGTGGCTCAATCGGAGGCAAGAGAAAAGCAAACTCATTGAAAAACATAGAGCCAAACGGTTAATCTGTTACAACCACCACGCGATGATATTTCTTTTTGCCGGCGCGCAACAGCAGTTCGCTATTCTGCAAATGTGTAGCGTTCACCGTGAAATTCACATCGCGGATTGGCTCGTTGTTTAAATAAGCGCCGCCCTGGTCAATGAGGCGCCGCGCCGCGCTTTTAGAATCAGCCAGGCCGGTTTGAGTCAACAATTCAACAAACGAAAGGCCCGGATTTAACTTCGCTGCTTCCAATTTCGTGGTAGGCATAGAAGAGAGATCGCCGCTGCCGCCAAAAGCCGCTTTGGCCGCGCTCTGCGCTTCGTGGGCTGCGTTTTCGCCGTGGCAAAGTTTGGTGGCTTCATAGGCCAAAACTTCCTTTGCCTCGCGCGAATCGGCGCCTTCGAGTGCGCTTAAACGGCGCACTTCTTCCATCGGCAGAAAGGTGAAGTAGGCCAGAAAGCGTGACACATCGCGGTCGTCGCAGTTGATCCAGTATTGGTAGAACTCGTAAGGCGAAGTGCGATTGGCATCCAGCCAGATGGCGCCATCGGCGGTCTTGCCCATCTTGGAACCGTTGGCCGTTGTCAGCAAAGGGAAAGTCAGACCGTGCGCAGTTTTTTGCAACAGGCGCCGCGTTAAATCCACGCCCGCTAAAATGTTGCCCCACTGGTCATCGCCGCCCATTTGCAAAGTGCAATCGTGCGTCTTTGCCAGGTGCATAAAATCATAGGCTTGCAACAACTGGTAGTTGAATTCGATGAAAGATAAGCCTTCTTCGCGCTCTAAACGGGCACGGTAGGCTTCGGCTTTGATCATCTCATTCACGCGAAAATGCTTGCCAACATCGCGCAAGAATTCGATATAATTGAGCGGCAAAAGCCAGTCGGCGTTGTTCAAAAACCAGCCATTTTCTCCATCCAGATTCAAATAGCGCTGCAATTGAGACAGTATGCCCTGACCATTTTCGCGGATGGTTTCAATAGGCAACAAATCGCGTTCTTTAGTGCGCCCGCTGGGGTCACCAATCATGGTTGTGCCGCCACCGATTATGGCGATTGGCTTATGGCCGGCGCGTTGCAAATGCGCCATCGCCATGATTGGCATCAGCGAACCGCAATGCAAACTGGACGCGGTTGGGTCGAAGCCGACATAAAACGTTGCGCTACTGCCATTCAGAGCGGCGCGCAGGGCGGTTTCATCCGTCATCTGTTTGATGAAACCGCGCTCTTGCAAAGTTTCAAAAACCTGAGTCACAAATTTCTCCTTTAGTTTCATCATTTTACTACGGGAACGAAGATACGCCGCGTGCGTTTGCGCTTGCGCATGAAAAATGGCATCAAAAAAGAAGAGTTCCAGGCACCGAAACAAGCCACCATTCGCCGCGTCCACGAGCGATTGCAAGAGCATTACGGCTCGCGCAAAGTCACCAAACGCGATCCATTGGACGGGCTGGTTCTTATCATTCTTTCGCAGGCCACCAACGATATTAATTGCGACCGCGCTTTTACATCGCTGAAAACAAAATTTCCCACCTGGAAAGCTGTATTAAACGCGCCGGTCGAAGAGATTGCCGAATCGATTCGCAGCGGCGGCTTAGCCAACCAGAAAGCCGCGCGCATCAAGCAGTTATTGCAAGAGATGCACGACGAAACCGGCACGCTGGATTTGAGATGGATGCACGAAGCGGATGCTGAGCAATGCCGTGAATATTTGCAAAAATTTCACGGTGTCGGCCCCAAAACCATCGCCTGCGTTTTGGTTTTCTTCCTGGACAAGCCGGCTTTCCCCGTTGATACGCACGTTCATCGCGTCACAACACGTTGTAAACCTTGTTTTAACTTAGCCACGTTATGAAGAAAACTTTTGACGCTGACATTGCTTTTCCACGCATTGCCGCTGCTGTCGCTCCTTTTCCTAAAGCGGGACTGGGTCAGTTAATGGATGAAGGACATACCACCGCGTTTGAGCAATTGGTAGCTTGCATTATCTCTATTCGGACGCTTGACGAGATAATGCTACCTACTGCCCGTCGTTTGTTCCAAGTCGCTCAGACTCCGCAATCTGTAAGCGAACTTTCACCGGAAACCATAGAAAATCTCATTTATGGCTGTGGCTTTCATAAAGTAAAGGCTGGGCAAATTCATACAATTGCTAAACAGGTTGTCAACGCTCATAACGGCATCCTACCTTGCGACCGTGATGTTTTGCTCTCGCTAAATGGAGTAGGCCCAAAGTGCGCCCACTTAGTTTTAAGTATTGCTTGTAACCAGAATTACATTGGCGTTGACACTCATGTTCATAGAATTACAAACCGATGGCAACCGTTTGGCGCGAAGACGCCGGAAGCGACGTTAAAGATACTCCAAGAATGGCTGCCTAAAAAGCATTGGAGTGAAATAAACCGGCTCTTGGTGCCATTCGGAAAGCATATCTGCACGCCAACAAAGCCTAAATGTTCAACGTGCCCGGTGCTTGAGATGTGTGAGCAAGTTGGGGTAGAAAAACATCGTTAATGAAATATACGGGACTGTATAAAGGAGTTATCACAGGGCAAATAGCGAATTGCTATGTGGCACTGGTGCAGGCCGATTTGGAAAATCAGCACCGCCAGTTTTCGCCAGCCGACAGAATCAAGAGGAATTAGTAAGATGGAAAACCAAGACGAAACCAGCAAAACCAGTGATTCGACGCCTGACTTAGAAGCGGAAAAGAAAGCCCAATGGCTTCAACAGCGCAAACAGTGGCGTTCTCAACCGCATATACGGGCGAAGATGGCACAAATCGCAAAATGGCGCCAAGAACAAAATGATAAGTCCGAGGCACGCCGGAAACGAATTGGCCGCATAGTTCAAAAAGGTGGACTCCAAAATGACCATGAAACGATGAAGGATTTATGGATAGAGGAACAAGAAAGGCGCGAAACAGAGGCGGAAATATCTGACCTCAGCTTTGAGTGTGGGCAATTAGAGTTTGAGCAGGAACTACTTAAACAAAAATATGAGCCGAAATATCCGTTGCCCGATCCCTCTGGTCAATGGACGCCCAAGATTGTCCAAGAGTATCTTGGTGTTAAATATGGTGTAGTGCAACACGCAGTCTCAGTTTTGGCGAAACGCAAGCCAACAGAGACTGCGGCGCTAATTCACATAAACAAAAGCGGCGAACTTCAAACTTGGAATGAAAAGCAAATGAAACGTGTTGTTGATTATGTAAGGACTGAATCATCGGCTTATAAAAAGCGGGGGCGCACGTTCTTAGCTTATATGTTCCCCTGGAATAAATCGCAACGTAGGAAACAGAGTTAAAAAGTTGATAACTTGTTGATAACTCGACAAAAACAACGAAAACAACAACTAACCTAAATGGCGCACCAGATTTTCTGGTGCGCCATCTTTGTTTTAGGGAGTTGCATAGATGAACAATCTACGAGAAGTCAGAGCAGGCGCCGGATGCAAGTTATGGGAATTGTCCGCGCGTTGCGGCGTGAGTGCCTCTACATTAAGCGC
>DASWNL010000124.1:0-4405 GCA_036399215.1 Abditibacteriaceae bacterium | reverse complement strand
GAATCCAGCGCCAAAAGCAAATTCCACAATGAATACTCCACGCCGCCGTAAACGCCATAAAGCGCCGTGCCGTCGAGAGCAATGCGCAGCGGCGACCCTTGATTTTGAGCAATAGCTTCCACAAAATCGGAGTCCTCACTGAAGGGGCGCACGGTTTTCACGATTGGTTTTGATGACGGAGCAAGCGTTTTCGACATGGAAGTGCCAATGAATTGCCCTACAGTTGCCGGCAGTTAATCTCACCCTTAGAGTGGCGCGCAATTAAGGTGTTGCGCACCGGCATTCGTGCCTGCATTCCTGCCCGGTTTCCCAGCGTTCTTGACCGCCTCTTGTGGCTTGTGTAGCCTTTCAAGTATGCAAGTCTTATCACGCCTTGTCGTTATTCTCGTTCTGCTCGGCACTTTGGCCTACGGGTCTTATGCTTTCGGCAAATATGTGCTGAGTTCTCATCTTTTAAGCCAATCGCCAATTGGTGATAACAGAGCCTCGCGCCGCTCGACGCGTGCTGCGGAAACCGTGACACGCCAAACCGATTACAAGGGCAGCGCGCCACGCGTGGAAGTCAAAGTGCTACCCGCACAAAGCGATGGAGTTGGCCCGGCTCCGCCTGCGCGCACTTCATTACGTGGTTCTTCGTCCACTGCTTCACGCAGAAGTAGCAGCCGCGTCAGCGAAGCCGAAGCAGATGCCGCCGCCGAACGCGCCGTCGCAGAAGAAGCCAGCCGCGCCGAAGCACTAATCAACAACGCAAGCCGCTCCACCTCCAATTCTTCCCCAACCCGCGACACATCTCGCGACACATCTCGCTCACGCGACAACGATGAGCGCAGGGCCGATAGAAGCACCGAAAATCGTGACCGAAATAGTGACGAAAATCGTAGCGAAAGGCGGGAGGCGCGACGCAGTGATGAGAGGCGCGAAGATCGAGAAGAGGTAGCCGCTGTTATCGGCAGCCCGCTGCGCGGCGGCGGCGTTTATGTTGAAGGAAGCCGTGCGTCAGGTGAAAGAACTGAAAAGCGGCGCAAGCGGCGCAAACGGCGCGTAAGATCAACCACTGAGGGCACTCAAAGCCCCATTCCAGCATCGGAAAATTTCTCCAGTCCCATTCCACGCGCTGAAACGCGCTCCGACCCGGTTGTTATCTCCGGTTCGCCTATTCCCCGCCCCGAAAGCGGCGGCGGTTCACCCATTCCCAGGCCTGAATAAAGTTAAGAGTTTTGAGTTAGGAGTTTTTGAGTTAGAAAATTCCCTTATCCGCTCAAAACTCCTAACTCAAAACTCTTAACTTCCATGAATCTTCTTTCCGGTTTAAACGCGCCGCAGAGCGTGGCGGTAACGCACGAATCTGGCCCGCTTCTCATCTTTGCGGGTGCCGGTTCGGGCAAGACGCGCACTCTAACGCATCGCATCGCTTACCTGGTGCAAGAGCGCGGCATTTCGCCTTCGCGCATTTTGGCAGTCACCTTTACTAATAAGGCCGCCCGCGAAATGCAGGAGCGCCTGGATCATCTCATTGGCCCATCGGCGCGTCGTTTATGGCTGGGCACATTCCACGCCATGTGCGCCCGCATGTTGCGCATGGGCGGCGATCAAATTGGCCTTGATCCGCGCTTTGTCATCTACGATTCCGACGACGCGACGCGCCTGGTCAAAGAAGTCCTGCGCGACCTCGATATAGATTCCGAACGCTACCCGGCGGCGCGCATTTTGGGTCGCATTTCCGATGCAAAAAACAACATGCGCGGGCCTGAGCAGGTTTCCGACCTTGCCGCCAGCCCGGCGGATCGCGTTATCGCCCGTTTATACGCGGCTTATCAAGAACGCCTTAAAGCCGCACGCGCTTTAGATTTCGATGACTTGCTGCTTTACGGTGTCAAGCTAATGCAAGAAGCGCCCGTTGGGCAAACTTTTGCCGAGCGCTTCGAGCACGTTTTGATTGATGAATTTCAGGATGCCAACTTAGCGCAGTTCACCTGGGCGCGCGAAATCGCCCGCGTGCATCGCAACATCGCCGTCGTGGGCGATGATGATCAGTCGATTTACGCTTGGCGGGGAGCGGATGTGCGGCTCATTTTGGACTTTGAAAAGCATTATCCCGATGCCGAGGTGATTCGCTTAGAACAGAATTATCGCTCGACGCAAAAGATTCTGGATGCGGCGCATGGCGTGATTTCGCAGAACATTGGCCGCGCGCCGAAACGCTTGTGGACAGACGAAGGCGGTGGCGCGCAATTGACTTTGCATGGCCTGGCCAACGCTCAGGAAGAAGCGTTTTGGGTGGCGCGCAAGATTCAAGATTTGCAGCGCGAAAATCATGCAAAATTGTCGGAGTTTTCCATTTTATGCCGTGTCAACGCACAAAGCCGGCCTTTTGAAGAAGCGTTTCTCCGCCTGCGCATTCCGTTGCGTTTAGTGGGCACGCAACGCTTTTACGAGCGACGCGAAATCAAGGATTTACTGGGCTATTTGCGCGTTTTGTTCAACCCTAACGATGGCTTTGCCCTGTTGCGCATTATTAACACCCCGCCGCGCGGCATAGGCGCAACGACCATTCAGAAGTTGCAGATGCTCGCCTACGAACAGGGCCGCCCGCTTCATGAAATTCTCAACGACGAAGAAGCGTTGAAAAGTTTGGGCCGCGCTCCGGCCTTGAAACTCGGCGCGGTGCGCGATTTATTAAATCAGTTGCAAGATGACTTGAAAAATGCGGCTTCAATGGCCGATTTAATTAGTCATGTTTTGCTGCGCACCGGTTTTGAAGACTACCTGCGCCGCGAAAAAAGCCGTGACAGCGTTGATCGTGTGGCAAACGTTGAAGAGCTTTTATCGGCGGCAACAGCTTTCGATGAAAGAATGAAAACCGATGAATCGCAAAGTGATGAGGAGTTCGTGCATGAATCCGCGCCGTATTTAGGCTTATTCCTTGAAACAACCGCACTCGACAGCCAAGTCAACACGGCGCCGGAAGAGGGCGAAGCGGTCACGCTGATGACCTTGCATTCAGCCAAAGGCCTGGAGTTTCCAACTGTCTTTTTGGTCGGCGCCGAGCAAGGGCTTTTGCCCCATTCGCGCGCTTTGTGGGGCGCCTCGCCTGATGAACTCGAAGAAGAACGCCGGCTGTGTTACGTTGGCTTAACAAGGGCACGCGAGCGTGTATTCCTCACTTATGCCGCCCAACGCACCCTGCATGGGCGCACGGAAACCACGCAGCCTTCGCAGTTTATAGAAGAGATTCCTTCGCACTTATTGGAACGTGGCGGATTTGCGGCCACGCGCTCGTTTACCCCAGCGCGGGCCGCAACTTTCTGGCAGGCCACACCTCGTTCTCAAATGCCCTCGGCCCCTGCCGAACCGATTGAACCACCAAAGTTCACCATTGGCGACCGCGTGGAGCATCCCAGTTTTGGCGAAGGCTTGGTGGTGGATGCTTCGCCGCCCGGCGAAAAAAACGAATGGGTGCATGTCGCGTTTTTGAAAACCGATGTCGGTAAAAAGCGATTAATTGTCGCTTATGCACCTTTGGAAAAAATAACCCCGTAGCTCCAAAGGAGCGAAATGCAAAAGCCCAACGCAGCGCGCTGGGTTCCGCGTGGTAAAATGGTATCGAGTCGTTTAGCGAATCAAAGTTTGGAGAATCAATGGCGAGAGCAAGAGTCAGCACCGGCGTAAAAGGTTTAGACGAACTTATGGAAGGCGGCTTTCCCGCAGGGCAAAGTTACCTGATTACGGGCGAACCGGGAACGGGAAAAACCACCTTCGCCGCGCAGTTCATTTTGGACGGCCTCAAGCGCGGCGAAAACGGCGTTTATATTTCGATTGACGAAAAACCCTCGCACATGGTCGAAGATGTGGCGACTCTGGGCTGGGACATGAGAACACCGGTCAACGAAGGCAAATTAACACTGCTTGATGTGTCGCCGTATTTTAACTGGGTGCGCTCCAGCAAAGGCGGCATGGTGGATGCCAACGAAGTTTTGCAGGATTTATCCAAGCAAATTCGCCGCATCAATGCCAAACGTCTTGTCATTGACCCCGTGGTGCCCTTAGTTCTGCATCGCGAACGCGTTTCTGAAGTGCAGGAATACATTCGCACCTTGATCTTTGGTATTGATGACAACTTCGGTTGCACCACGCTGATGACTTCGCATATCTGGCCCGGCGCGATGGCGAGCAACGAGCGCAGCATCGAAGAGTTCATGGTCAGCGGCGTAATCGCTTTGCGCCTGATGAAAGTGGACGAAGACCACTACGTGCGCCGCATCTTTGTTCGCAAAATGCGCGGCACCAAAATTGACTTACACGAATATAATTACGACATTCATCACGGCGATGGCTTGATCGTCGAAAACCGGAGAGCAAGATAACCCCACCTGCCCAGAGGGCACCCGCCCTTGGTAAGGGGGCT
>DASWNL010000123.1:0-2101 GCA_036399215.1 Abditibacteriaceae bacterium | reverse complement strand
TTGCAAACCGGTGAAACCGAACTGTTTAAAATGGCGGGTGGTTTTAATTCCGACTGGGATTTAACCAATGCCGTGGTGGCGCTTATCGTTGCCAAGCAGGCGCAAACCAGTGCTGATAACACTCTCACCATTCGAGAAGCTGAATTATCGTGGGACGATTACACCCAGGCCATCAAGCGGCGCGGAGGCGGATTGAAAGCTGCCGAAGCCGTGATTTTAGAATATCTCACGCCATCCGAGCGCCGCGATTTCGCTACCCGCTGGAATCCGAAGTTGGTCACGCAGCTCTTCCAGGAAATGTATGCCGGAGATGGAACCTGCCGCGCGTTGTATGGTTTCGACCCGGAACATATTCATGGCGAGGGTTATTATAAAAACGAAAAAGTCATCCTCGATGCCAACCTGCTGCCGGCCAAACTCAAAATCGGCATCGTGACAGGCCGGACCGACAGCGAAACACGCCTCGCCTTAAAGATGGCCGGATTAACACAGCGCATTCCTGAAAGCAACTGGATTACCGAGGACAGCGGCGTGCGCAAGCCGGATGGCCGCACCATGCTGCAACTGCGCGAGAAGATGAGTTTCCGTTACGCAATTTTCATCGGCGACACAATCGACGATCACCAGACCGTTCTCAACTACCGAGAATTAAAAGGCTCCGGCAAAGCCAAGATTGTCGCCTGCACCAGCTTGTCCGGGCCATCGGGCGCCAAACACCGGCAGTTTTTTCTCGAAGCCGGTGCCGAGATCGTCACGCCTGAGGCCAACATGCTTTTGCAATACTTGAATCAAATTCTGCCGAAATAGGGAATAGAACACGGATTTCACGGAAACGGCACGGAGTAACACGGTTAAGGCAACGAAAGTCTTTAATCAACCTTAAAACATCTGTGAAAATCCGTGACATTTCCGTGAAATCCGTGTTCTATTCATTTCCATGAGAACATCAACCATCACTCGCAACACAACTGAAACGCAGATTGAGCTAACGCTAAATCTTGATGGCAGCGGCCAGTTTGATATTCAACTGCCACGCGAATCCGGCGCGCCGTTTTGGAAGCACATGCTGGAGCAGTGGGCCAAACATGGCCGCTTTGATTTAGCCATTAAAGCGAGCGGCGATGTGGAGATCGAAGCGCATCATTTGATTGAGGATTTAGGCATTGTGCTTGGTCAGGCTTTGAACGAAGCAATTGGCGATAAACGCGGCATCGCCCGCTACGGCTTTTTTATCGCACCGATGGATGAAGTTCTCATGCTCTGCGCCGTTGATTTTTGCGGGCGCAGCTATTTGCAACTCGACTGGAATTTGCAGCAAGACCGCCTGGGCGAGTTCGACACGCATTTAGCGCGCGAATTTTTTGTGGCATTAAGCAACAATGCCAAAATCAATTTACATATTAAAGAACTCAACGGCGGCAACGCGCATCACGTTATCGAAGCGAGCATGAAAGCCTTAGCCAAGGCCATGCGTGCTGCTTTAACGGTTTCTGGTGATGAACTGCCCTCCACAAAGGGTCTGTTGTAAAGGCGGTTGTGATGGACAAACTCGTGACCGTAACAACAGTGCGATTGGATTATGAAGCGCAAATTATAAAATCGCTTCTTGAAGCATCGGGCCTCACCTGTTTTATTTCAGGTTCAAGCGTCGGTGGTGTTATGGGTGCCCATAATCTGCTCACAACGAGTTGGGAACATCCTCTGGGCGGCATACATATCCAGGTGTCGGAACAAGATTTAGCGGCAGCCGGGAAACTGCTACAAACACTGGAATCCACTGAATCAACACCAACGCGCTTACCCTGGCATGGCATCATCACTAATGGGTTAAAACAAGTGCCCCTGCCTTTTCGTGTTCTCTTAATCGTGTTTGGCAGTTTCTATCTTGGCGGCGCGGTCTGGCTTATCCTGTGGTCTATTTTCCAAAACTTATCATGATTACCATCATAGATTGCGGCATTAATAATTTGCGGAGTGCGCAGAAAGCCTTTGAGCATCTGGGCTATCAAACCCAGGTCACGCGCGATGCTGATGTAGTTGCCAAAGCTGAAAAAATCGTCTTGCCCGGTGTCGGCGCTTTTGGCGCGGCCATGCAGAGTTT
>DASWNL010000122.1:0-3017 GCA_036399215.1 Abditibacteriaceae bacterium | reverse complement strand
TTAGCCGATCAACTTTCCCTAAGTTCACTTGTAAACCAGGTCTTGTTTCAAATACCGCGCATCATCTTGTTTGCCTTGCCGATGTCGGTGCTGTATGGAACAACGCAGGCGTTTACTGAGCTTTCGACAGAAAGTGAAATTACCGCGTTATGGGCCAGCGGGGTCAGTATGCCGCGCATGATGCTTCCGGCCTTAATGTGGAGCATCATGCTGGCGATTATCGCGTTTCTGTTACAAGAGTTAGTGGTGCCCAAATCACAGCTCAACATGGAAGCGATCAAGCGCGCCGCCTTTGAATCAGCAGGTAGGGGCGGTTTTCGCTACGATGATCCACCGCGCGGCAAAGGCCCGCTGAAAACCGTCATTCAAGCGAAAGATTTTGATGCGGAAACCGGCACCTTGATTAAGCCGACAATTACAATTTATGATGTCGAAAAACAATTGCCCGAAGTGGTAATTCGCGCGGAAAAAGGTCAGTGGGATTTGGAATCAAACAAGTGGCGCCTTTATAATGGCTCGACCACTCGCTTTGGCCTTAATTCTGAAACCGGTGCCTGGATTCCGCGCAATACTTCAAAGTTCAATGTCGCGATGAACCGCCACACGCCGGCTTTAGCCAAACTTGCCAACAGTAATATCAGTGCGCGAGCGGCGATGGATAAACCGGATTTTGAATTTGTGTCGCTGGGCGATTTGATTCCCTATCGCGCTGAAACTTACGCTAATATGGTGCGTGCCGAGGGCACCGCAGAAGGCGCCGAGCTATTCAAAAAGGTGCGAAGTTTGACCTTTGGCATCCATGATAAAATCGCCACGCCTTTGCTTTGTCTGGCGCTTGTCATTGTCGGCGCGCCTTTGGGCATTCGTCCTCCACGTGCCAAAGGCCAGAGTGGCGTGGCCTTAGGCATGAGCTTAGTGGTGCTGACGGTTTATTACATCACCTGGACGTGGTGCAGCAAATTGGGTGAAGCGGGTGTTGGAAATCCATTGTTATTAGCTTACTTGTCGCCAATTCTTATTCTCGCCGCCGGTCTGTATTTATTGGCACAGAAAAGTAGATGATGGTCTTAGAATCGGCTTGCCTTTCAAAAGCGTAAGGTTTGCTTCGGAGCAAAGGAGTTTCGTCATTCCCGCGCAGGCGGGAATCCATAAGTTTGCCTGTTCGCAGCATGAGATTAGGGACACTCTTGTGTATAGATTCCCGCCTGCGCGGGAATGACAGGTATTCTGTTTTGCCTCGTTTTGCAATCAAATACAGTTTTTTAACTGATTCTCAGGCCTTTGGGCTTTGGTTTGGAGGCAAGGCTAAATTCAAAGACCTAAAACCAAGGCCCAAAGGCCTGAGCGCTAAAATCTAAAACCATTACTTAATACTTCCAACCATTATGCTCTGCGTAGCTTAAAATGCCGAGCAGGCATTCGGGCGAAGGGCGACCGCGTGGGCCGCTCAGCAGCCACTGGCAGGAAATTAAACCTTCTGCATCCACCAAAACCACAGCGGGCGCTGTGTAAATCGGATAGTTCTCCCGAAACGGCTGATTCACTTCATAAAGCCCATAAGCCGTGCCAACCGAGCCCTCTTCATCAATAAGAAGTGGCGGGCGAATTTTGAACTGCTCGACGAACTGTGCGTGTTCCTCCCGGCCTCCATTAACCAGAAAAACCATTTCGCAGTTCATCTTTTGGAAAATATGCGAAAAGGTGTCCCACAGGGCGAACTCGCCCCGCGTGGTCGGTCAAAACTCGCCCCGGCAAAAGTGCAGAACCACCATCTTGCCGCCGCGTTCGCTAAGTTTCCATTCCTGGCCGCGCGTATCAATCAATTGAATCTCCGGCGCGGGTTGTCCATTTTTTAATGGGAACATGAATTATCCTTTGGTGTCGAGTGTAAAAGTATGCGCTATCAAATTCCACCGCGAAGATAGAGTTATAGCAATTATGGGTTGAAACCGGATGAGGTGGCAGTTAGACATGAAATCATGTCGCGCTTGCCGTTTTTGCTCCATATTCCCGAAGAGGCGGCCTCTGGCTACCTCGAATTTTGGAAACTGTGGCAAGCAGATGAGTTCTTCAGAGCGCATGAGGTGTTGGAAGATGTCTGGCGCGAGACGCAGGGTGAGCAAAAGCTGTTTTATAACGGGCTGATTCATGCTGTCGTCGCACTTTACCAACATCAGCGCGCTAATGCTCTCGGCGCCTGTCGTCAATGCGTGCGGATGCAGGAAAAGTTGGCGCCTTTTGCACCGGAATTTTACGGTGTGCAAGTAGATCAATTAGTTTGCACGGTAGAAAACCAAATCGCGCCGTCGCGAGCGCAGTTAAACGAAAGACAAGCAGCGCAACTGGAAAATTTGCGTGATAGATTAAGGGAAAGATTAAACCGTAATTGAAGTTCGGTTTGGAGGAAAGAATGACGGACGAAACAACCACAACACCACGCCCGCGCGTTGAACGTGCTGATAACACCAGCCGCGCCGCGAAACTAAAATTTGCCAATGATGGGCGCCCCGCTACTTTAGCTGCCCTGGGCGATGATCGGCGCGACTTGAATACCGAAGAGCGCGTGAAACTCGAAAAACCCGGCCCGAAAGTATGGGAAGATGTCGTTCAGCGCTACGCTGAAGGTGGCTTTGCTTCGATTGACCCCGATGATTTCGTGCGCTTCAAGTGGATTGGTGTTTATCAGCAGCGCCCCAAAGATGGGCATTTCATGTTGCGTATCAAATTGCCCGGCGGCTGGCTGGACAACGAGCAGATTCGCGTTATCGCCGGCATGGCGCGCGATTATGCGCGGGGCATTGCCGATATTACCACGCGCCAGACCTTTCAGATGCACTGGCTGACCATTGACATGTTTCCCGATATTATGAATCGTCTGGAAACTGTTGATTTAGGTGTGAAAAAAGGATACTTCGGCGCCTGTGGCGATATTTGCCGCAACATCGTCTCTTCGCCGTTAACAGGACTTGACCCCGAAGATGTGATTGACCCCACGGAATTGGTCTGGGAAGCCAGCA
>DASWNL010000121.1:0-3454 GCA_036399215.1 Abditibacteriaceae bacterium | reverse complement strand
CGCACGGCACGGATCATCTTACCGAGTTGGGAACACTTCAAGAGAAGCAGAACAAGGGGAATCACAACTAGCGCACTAACGACTTGGGCTAACTGAACGCGGGTGAGAATAACCTCACCCCAGTTGTAAGTGGTTTCAACTCCCGGACGCAATACTTGCGTTTCGTTGCCCCAGCGCAGAGCAACCAGATTGACTAAGACAATGTAAAGGCCAAGCGAACTGATCAGAGAAACTAACAATGAGGCTTTCTTTCGCTCCAAAGGTGCATACATCAACTTTTCCATGAGCAGTCCTATCAAAGCTATTAGGATTAAAGTCACTGTGATAGACGCGGGTAAGCTCCAACCACGCTGTACAGAGAAGAAATAACAAAGGTAAGCGGCAGAGGTATAGACAGCGCCATGAGCGACGTGAAAAATGCGCGTCGTATTATAGATAAGCGCAAAACTCACCGCCATCAGTGAGCATAGGCAGCCGTTGATCAGACCATTAGCGATTAACTGTAGCAACACTTGGGGTTCCTTGTTTAAGTCTTTTACTCTGTCGGCCACTGGTTTACTTTGGCGCCCAGTCGGTGAACCAGATTCTGCTTGAAGAGGAAAAATTCCTGCACGGTTCTGGGCGAACCTGTGTGCTATTGAAGAGTATAAAGGGATTGATAGCGCCACTCACCGGAATAGCAGCATCTGATTCAAAGGCGACTTCAATTTCATTAGCGCCCAGGCAGGAATTTTTGGAAGGCCTATTACCTACAAGTTGGCACCGGCAACCCAACTTTCTAACTAAAAGCGGTCTCAAAAACACCTGAGTAGGATTTTGATGCATCCAAGATGAACAAAGCCCAAGTAGTTTTCAGCCAGATATTCTTGGCGCACAAGGATGCGTCGAAAGTTTTGCAGCCAAGCCCATAGGCGCTCAATCTTCCAGCGTCTGCGGTAGCGCCGCAATTGGCGTCCATCTTGAGTTGCCGCCTTTTTGCCGTTGCTTTTATGTGGTGCAATCATCTTTACATAATAAACAACAAAATCAGCGACTATCTGAGTTAATGCAACCGGCAGAATATCATAAATAAAACGGAGTGGCGCTTCCGCTACGAAATAATCTTCTCCGTGCAGTGCTAGGGCACATAAATAACGAAAATCCACATCTTTAGGAACTAAGCCGCGTCGCCAGCGCTGAAAAATAGAAGCGCATCGAGCATCTTGTTGCAATAGCGTTAAATAGAGATGTGCAAAGTTCGGTTCAACAATCAACGGTGAAGAGTAGAGGCAATGCCTGAATCAGGGTGCGCACATTCACTATTGATAGGAAAGGGTGCCGAGCAGCGAGTGAGAAAGGGACAACGCTGACATTGTGACTACAAGGGTAATTCAAGCATTCAAATCACCGTTAAATTTTATGAATTGCAAGGGTTATCGTTTTCAAATGTCTTATACCTGGCTGACAAACCCAGTATCTTATACTTTCCATCGCAGAGCGCCTTCATTTAAGATTCGCGCTTTTTTTATTTATGGCCAAACTTACACTACCCAAACTCGAACGTCATCTATATGCCGCTGCTGATATCCTACGCGGCAAAATGGAGGCTTCTGAATTTAAAGATTTCATTTTCGGAATGTTGTTTATCAAACGCTGCTCAGATGTTTTCGAGGCCGAATGGGAACGCATCATCAAGCAAGAGACTGCTAATTATCTCGAAGATGGCATGACACAGGAAGATGCTGCGAGAGAGGCCCTCATTGAAGCCGAGGAACGCCGCTATTACGACGACTTTTTCGTGCCTCCCTGTGCACGGTGGTCTTATCTTCGGGACGAATTACACCAAAACGTGGGTGATGGGCTGAACAAGGCACTGGGCGAACTGGAAGATGCCAATCCGCAGATGCTCGAAAACGTGCTGCGACACATCAACTTTTGCGAGAAGGTTGGCAAATCGCCTTTGCCCGACATCAAGCTGCGTAAGCTCATCGTGCATTTCAATAAATACCGGCTGCGTAATGAGGACTTTGAGCATGACGATTTGCTTGGATCGGCATATGAATTTCTCATCAAGATGTTCGCCGACTCCGCCGGTAAAAAAGGCGGCGAGTTCTATACCCCGCGCGAAGTTGTGCGTTTGCTGGTGCGCCTTATCAAGCCTTACAGCGGGCAAAGGATTTACGATCCGGCTTGTGGATCGGGCGGTATGCTGATTTATGCCCGCAAACACGTAGAGGAGCATGGTGGCGATATCGAAAATTTGTCGCTCTACGGGCAAGATGCTGGGGGCAGTGCGTGGGTCATGGGCAAAATGAACATGATTCTGCACGGAGTCAAACGTAAAGCATTTATCGAAAACGCCGACGTGCTTTCTCATCCGGCACATCTCGATGACAAAGGCCAACGGTTTTATTTCGACCGCATTTTGGCAAATCCACCGTTTTCCATGAATTACGAGCGAGAGGGAATGCTCTTCGAGGAGCGGTTTGCTTATGGGTTTTGCAAGGAAACCGGCAAACGTGCCGACTTGATGTTCTTCCAGCACATGCTGTTTTCGTTGGCACACAACGGCATCATGGCTACCATAATGCCGCATGGAGTGCTGTTTCGCAGCGGCATCGAAGGCGCAATCCGCAATAAGCTCATCGAGAACGATCACATTGAAGCTGTCATTGGCCTGCCGCCGCAGCTTTTCTATAACACCGGCATTCCAGCGTGTGTCATCGTAGCGCGTCCTAAAGGCGAGAAGCCGATAGAACGGCGCAACAAAATCCTCTTCATCAACGCCGACCGGGAATTCGAGTCGGGGCGTGCCCAAAATTACCTGCGTGCCGAACACATCGAGAAAATCGTCGCCACCTTCGACCGCTTCGAGGCCATCAACGGCTATTCCGCCGTGGTGGACATCGAAACCATTCAAAGCGACGAACATGGCGGCTCACTCAACATTCGACGCTATGCTGACAACTCGCCACGCCCGGAGCCGCACGACGTGCGCGCTCACCTGCGTGGCGGTGTGCCGTGCCCTGAGTTAGCCGACAAAGCACTCACCGATTTATTTGCGGCACATGGGTTCGATCCGCAGCATTTGTTCGTGGCCAAAGATGAGAATTATGTGGATTTCGCGCCCTCTATCGCTGAACGGAGCGCGTTGCGCACCGCTGTAGAAAGCGATGCAGGCGTGCAAGAGCGAGAAGGCGCATTATATGCCGCGTTCAGCGATTGGTGGCAGGGAGCGGCGACTCGACTCTCCACGCTGCACGACACGCGCGACCCAATGGTAATACGCGCCGAGTTTCTGAATTCGTTCGAGGATGCGCTGGGGCCAGTTGGTTTGCTTGACCGCTTTCAAATTGCCGGGGCGCTGGTGACGTGGTGGGAAGCGCAAAGCGACGAGTTCAAAACGGTGGCGGCGCGTGGCTTCGATGAATTGGTGGACGGTTGGGTGGACACCATCCGCGACGTTATTGAAGAC
>DASWNL010000120.1:0-4558 GCA_036399215.1 Abditibacteriaceae bacterium | reverse complement strand
CGCGTGGTGTAGTTCAAACCCAGCCTCTTTAAAACCAGCAATACCAGTTCAACCTGGCGCTTAAATTCTTCTGCCAATTGCTCCGGTGCGAGGAAAATATGCGCATCGTCTTGCGTAAAGCCGCGCACACGCGTTAGACCGCCGACTTCGCCGCTTTGCTCCCAGCGATAGACCGTGCCGAACTCCGCATAACGAATCGGCAAATCGCGGTAGCTGCGCTGGTTGCTCTTGTAAATCTGAATATGAAACGGGCAGTTGACCGGCTTGAGAACAAACTCTTCGCCGCCTTCGGAAGTCATGGTCGGAAACATCGAATCCGCATAGGCTTCCATGTGCCCAGAAATTTTAAACAGTTCGGTGCGTGCGATGTGCGGCGAGTAAACCGGCTCATAGCCGCGTTGCACTAATTCACCGCGAATAAATTCTTCCAGGACGCGACGCAATGTCGCGCCTTTGGGCAGCCAGAGCGGCAGACCTGGCCCAACTTCGGGCGAGAGAATAAACAAACCCAGTTCACGGCCCAGTTTGCGATGGTCGCGCGCTTTGGCCTGTTCAAGGCGCTCCATGTGCGCGTCCAACTCTTTTTGGCTGGGATAACTGGTGCCGTAAAGACGCTGCAACTGCTTGTTGTTGGCATCGCCGCGCCAGAAAGCACCGGAGGAAGCGAGCAGTTTCACGGCTTTGATATAGCCCGTCGAAGGCAGATGCGGCCCACGACATAAATCCACCCAATCACCCTGACGATAAAGCGTCACGGTTTCATCTTCGGGAATGGCTTCCAGTAGTTCCAATTTATAAGGCTCGCCGAGCTTTTCAAAAAGAGCACGCGCTTCGTCACGTGAAACTTCCTCGCGCATAATCGGCAGGTCGGCTTTGGCCAACTCCATCATTTTGGCTTCAATGGCTGCAAAATCGCTTTCACCAACCGGCGCCATGTCAATGTCGTAGTAATAACGATCTTCCAGCGGCGGCCCGACGGTCAATTTGGCATCGGGATAAACCTGTTGAACCGCCATCGCCATTAAATGCGTGGACGAATGGCGATAAATTTCACGGCCTTGGGCATCGTTCCATGTCAGAATCTGCAACTGACAATCGCCCGGCAAAGGCCGCGTTAAATCATAAGGCTGGCCATCTACAACAGCGCCCAGCGCCGCCTGCGCCAGACGACGCCCAATGTTTTCGGCCACATCTTTAGCCGAAGCGCCTTCTTCAAATTCTCGAACCGACCCATCAGGAAAACTAACGCGCATCATAAAAATCTCTTCCCATCAAGCCTAACAATTATGGCAAAATGGGGCACCACACAACAAGTCACAGGTTTTACATGTCCTATATCACCAATTTTGGCCGTAAGGAGTCTGATTATGCGACGTTTTTCTCCGTTTCAGATTGCCGTGAACGTGTTTGGCTGCATCCTCACCTCACTGACCTTCGCTTCGCCATGCTCAGCACAAGCCAGGGCAATTCCCCAATTTGCTCCACAAATCAATTCCGACTGGCCAATGTGGTCGGCTATTGTTAAATCAGCCGCCCTCAGCCCCAATGGTAAAATCGCCGTCACTATGAGTGAAGGAGGAGTATTTACCCTGTGGGATGCCAAAACGGGCCAAACCTTGCGCGAGTTTAAAGCGCACTCCAGAAGTTCGATT
Organism: Abditibacteriaceae bacterium; assembly: GCA_036399215.1. Taxonomy (GTDB): domain Bacteria; phylum Armatimonadota; class Abditibacteriia; order Abditibacteriales; family Abditibacteriaceae; genus DASWNL01. The sequence continues at coordinate 2,906 of DASWNL010000120.1, read as the reverse complement.
TTCAATTCTCCGGCTGTTTTTTCGCCTGATTCAAGCAAACTATTAACCGTTGGGTCTCGTTCATCCGGCAACGTTCGTGAGGCGAAATTATGGAGTGTGGAGACCGGTGAGTTATTATGGACAATAGCGCCCCAGAAAGGCAACGATAACTATTACATCAGTTTGTTCAATCCTGTTTTTTCACCCGATGGAAAATGGCTGGCAACGACGGGGACGCCCTCTCAGCCAGTGTATTTATGGAATGCCCAGACCGGCCAACTGGTGCGTGAATTACCAACGCCGCGCATCCTGGTGAGGCACCTGGCATTTTCACCCCACAGCACAACTTTAGCCGGTGGTGGCATACGCTTTGACGCATTGGAAAATCGGGCGCGCAGTGGAGAAATTGTTTTGTGGAATATTGATACAGGCGCGGTATTAAGCGAATTCCATCATCCACAAAACACCATGAATACCGAAATTCACAGCATCGCCTTTAGTCCTGATGGCAAAACCTTAGCGACTGGCGGAATTATCTTTCAGCGCACAAAAAATGTCGCCGCCATTTCGGCCACCAAACAGGGGCCGGATGCCAGACAAGGCGAAGTTGGCCTATGGGATATTCAACGCGGCGTTCGTATTAGTGCCCTGACAGTCTCAAGTAAAAACGTTCCTGTAACCCAATTAGCATTTTCTCCCGATGGTCAATATTTGGCGACGGGAAGTCGTGACGACATAGTGCGGCTTTTTGACTTAGTGAATGGAAGGTTAATCGGTTCCACCACACAATATGGAGCACTGGAAAACTCCCAGACTACGGAAGTGAAAAAAGGCAAACCCGGTGTCTTTCAACAAGAAACTGTTACTTACGGAGACCTTGGTAGTATCAGTAAGTCGCGCAGCGAGACTCCTGGGCCATTGCCAACAGGTGAAGGTGAATTGCGTGTCGTCACCATTAAAAATGTTGCGCATGGCAAAGGTATCGCCGCCATCAGATTTTCATCCGATGGCAAAACTCTCGACATTCTGGCGCTGGATAGACAAGTGCGCAGTTGGAGCATCGCCGATTTGCAAATTCTGTAAAAACTGTGAATGCCAGGCCAATAGGCATTGTGAATCAAAATTTATTAAGCCAAAGTAGCCCGCGAAATTTCGCGGGCTACTTTTTTCTTTACAACCCAATCACAAAGACCAAATCACAAGGGAGCGTTATTTTGGTTGAGCCATCAAGAAGCATATGCAAGACAATTCCACGCCGGATTCTCATCCGCGTTTTTCAATTCTCGATTTATCTCCCATCACGCAGGGCAGTAATGCGCGTCAGGCGCTATTGAATAGCCTTGATTTAGCGCGTCATGCCGAAAAGTGGGGCTATCATCGCTACTGGCTGGCCGAGCATCATAATATGCCGGGCATCGCCAGCGCCGCGACAGCGGTTGTCATCGGCTTTATCGCGGGCGGCACTTCGACGATTCGCGTTGGTTCGGGCGGCATTATGCTGCCCAATCATGCGCCACTTATTATCGCTGAGCAGTTTGGCACTTTGGAATCGCTTTATCCGGGCCGCATTGATCTCGGTTTAGGCCGTGCACCGGGCACAGATCAAATGACCGCACGCGCTTTGCGCCGCGACCTGAGGGGCAGCGTTGATTCGTTTCCCTCGGATGTGCGTGAATTGCAAAGTTATTTTGCCGAAGCGCAACCTAATCAGCGGGTTTCCGCCATTCCCGGCGCCAGTTTAAATGTGCCGATCTGGCTGCTTGGCTCCAGCGTTTACAGCGCGCAACTGGCCGCGCAGTTGGGCTTACCCTTCGCTTTTGCCTCGCACTTCGCGCCCGACTTGCTTTTACAGGCACTGGAAATCTATCGAAGCAACTTCCAGCCCTCGGAAGCCTTAGCCAGTCCTTATGCGATGGCTGGCGTGAATGTTTTCGCGGGGGATTCAGATGCCGAAGCAGAGCGACTCTTCACGTCGGTGCAACAATCGTTTGTTAATCTACGGCGCGGTGCGCCGGGCCGGTTGCCACCGCCAATAGAAGGCAACGAACGCCCCTGGGCCGACTTTGAACAGCAAAATATAGATCATGCTCTGGCATTCTCTTTTGTAGGCACGAAAGATGTGGTGCGCGAAGGTTTGGAAAATTTCATCGCTAAAACCGGCGTGGATGAAGTGATGATTACCGGCATGATTTACGATCACGCGGCGCGCCTTCGTTCTTTTGAATTAGCCGCGCAAGCCTGCGCTGAGTTGGGCCTGATGGTAGCAGCCTGATTTATTCTTCATGCAAATCAAAAGCGCGGGCGCGGCGTTTCCGGCTGTTGTTGAAAAGTTCGGCACGGCGCGCTCTGGCGCTGCCCAATTCTCTTTGTTGTTCGGGAGGCAAATCTTTCACCTCACGACAGGCTTCGCTGCAACAGCCATCATACTTTTCGCGGCAATTAGCGCACTGAATAAATAGAAGATGGCACGCCGGGTTAGAGCAGTTGTGATGAATATCGCACAGTTCGTCGCACTGGTGGCAGTGGCTCAGAATTTCATCAGTAATCTGCTCGCTGAAACGATTATCAAATACAAAGTTCTTGCCGCGAAATTTGTTCTCTAAGCCCTGCTCTTTCACACGGCGAGCGTATTCGATGATGCCGCCTTCGAGATGATAAACATTTTGAAAGCCGTGATGCTTTAGATAAGCGCTGGCCTTTTCGCAGCGAATGCCGCCGGTGCAATACATGACGATGGGTTTGTCTTTATCCTCTTGCAGCATTTCAACGGCAAGCGGCAACTGCTCGCGAAACGTATCGCTTGGCACTTCAAGCGCCCCCTCAAAGTGCCCGACTTCATATTCGTAATAATTACGCATATCCACAACAACCGTCTCCGGCTGCGCGGTTAGTTGGTTGAACTCTTCGGCTTTTAAATACTGCCCACG
>DASWNL010000119.1:0-2270 GCA_036399215.1 Abditibacteriaceae bacterium | reverse complement strand
AGCCCCCTTACCAGGGGCGAGCGCCCTTTGGGCAGGTGGGGTTAATCTAACTATCATCATTGACAATCGTTCCCGTTCCGCTGGAAGCATCCGAAACGCGCACGCCAAAAGCGCGCGGCAGGCGCAGTAAGAAGGTTTCATCGCCTTCGATCACCGTATCGCCGATAACAGGAATCCGCACTTGCTTTTGTGTTTCACCGGGCGCGAATATCAAGATGTCGGTGCGCGCTTGATAATCCTGCCCGGCTATAGCGCTGCCATTGCGTGTTGTAAATGAGAGGTTAACCGGATGCGGCGCGGGAGATGAAAGCTGAACCGTGAAAACCGCTTCTGTTGTTCCACTGTTTCCTTCGGTCACACGAAGGGGCTGCACCGATGCTATGGCGCCATCCAGGCGATATATTGAGCCTCCCAGAGTTGCCACATAGATTTCTCCGGCTTCGTCTTCGCCAAAAGAGCTTATGTTTTCACCGGTAGAAAGTAACAGCGAAGCCGCACCGCGATAATAAAGTGAGATAGTGCCCGCGCAATAATCAGCGAAAACGTAAGCACCGACCGGCAGTGTATTTTTACGCCCCCGGTAAACATAGCCGCCGGTAATCGAGCAGCCCTGGTCATGCCCGTATTCATAAAGTGGCGGCGCCGTTTGGTAAACGCCGCAACCATCATTTAATCCGGTGCAACGTGTGCCTTCATAAATGCGCCAGCCGTAGTTGCCGCCCCGTGAAATGATATTGATTTCTTCGCGGGTGCCCTGGCCCACATCGCCACACCAAAGACGCCCACCGCCGCGATCAAAGGAAAAACGCCAGGGATTACGCAAGCCGAGTGCGTAAATTTCATCGCGCCCCGGCGTGGCGCCGGCTAAAGGGTTATCCGAGGGAATAGCGTAGGCCAAACCGGGCGCTGTGCTGTTGACATCAATGCGCAAAATTTTGCCGAGCAAGACGTTTTTGTTCTGCGCGTTGTTGTTAGGGTCGTTCGATCCTCCGCCGTCACCAACGGCAATATAAAGAAAACCATCCGGCCCAAAAGCGATCATGCCACCGTTGTGGTTACCAAGCGGGTGCGGAATCGTTAACAAAACGTGTTCAGTTGTCAAAGCCACGTTGGCATTGTTCTGTGAAGCCGTATATTCGGCAATCGTGATGGCTCCGTCTTGCACCCGCGTGTAGTTGATGAAAAAGCGCCGGTTGTTTTTGTAATCGGGATGAAAGGCTAAACCCAACAAGCCACGTTCTCCGCCACTGGGAGTGACTTTGGCGGCAATATCAAGAAACAGACGCGTTGTGCTTTCGCCGGGCATCTGCACCCGAATGCGTCCGGCCTTCTCGATAAAAAATAAGCGATTGCTGCCATCGCCGGCGTGCGTTACAAGCAACGGTTGCGCCAGATCACTGCGTATCAGGGTTAGCTCAACGGCATGTGCTGCCCCATTCAAAAGCAGCGCACCTAACAACAAAAACAAATGCTTCATGGCAACTCCAAAACTAATCAGATCATTTCCTAATTTCAGGTTACTTGATTGAAAGGCAGGAAAGAGAGGCATCTATCAAGGGATGCTGTTTATTATGGTTGTAACCATTTCATCTCTTGTTTTAAGGCTTTGCTTAAGCCATGCAACAGCAGGCGGGACGGGCGTTGGCGCGCAAAGGCGCCGCTAATGGCCCACAACGTTGCCGGTGAAAAATACTGTTCGTGTGAGATGGCCCAGATCGGCTCCCATTCCTGGGGCCGAAACTTGTCCTTGAAACTCTCCAAGCCATCAAAATTGTAAAAACGCCGTCCATGTGCGCGCACCCAGCGTAAGAACAGATGCAACCAGAGCGGGTTGCAATCGGGCGGCGCTCCTTGCGAAGAAAGCGGCACCAGGCCCATCGTGACATATTGCGCGCCATCCTCGGACAGGGTGCGAATGGCGCTATCCATGAGCAATTCGATGGTGCCATTGGGTGCTTGCCAGCCGCGCACGAACTGCTCGGTCAGCCAACCAGCACGTTGCGGCACCGGAGCCATATTGAGAAAAGCGACCGGCGCGCCCTGAGCGTTCTCGGCAATCCACAAGCGGCGGTCGCCGGGCGCTGAAAGCGTGCGTGGCTCAACCAAAAAATGCAGTGGCGGTAAGCCGCGCGTGTGCAGCCATTCACTTAACAGGCGTTGTAACTGAGGATGATTACGCGCTTTTTCACCGGGCCACTCGCGGACACTAATGCCCTTATTGCGGGCGCGATTCAATTGGGCGCGCAGGGAAGCTGTGCTTTCAATAATCG
>DASWNL010000118.1:0-12242 GCA_036399215.1 Abditibacteriaceae bacterium | reverse complement strand
GCCCTCGTTTTCGCCTCCCCGCCGAGATGATCCGTGATAATTCGCTCTTAGCCTCTGGTCTTTTGGCTGAAAACATTGGTGGCGCGCCGGTCAACCCCTACGAAATGACGCAGGCTTTCAAACCCGTCGGCGCGGGCAGCGGCCCCAATGTGCATCGGCGCAGTCTTTACACCACCTGGCGCCGCACCAGCCCGCCGCCTGCGCTTCTCACTTTTGATGCGCCACGTCGCGCTGTCTGCATTGCGCGCCGCGAACGCACGGATTCACCTTTACAGGCCCTGATTCTCTTGAACGGCACACAATACGTTGAAGCCGCGCGCGTTTTGGGCGAAAAATTACATCAAGAAGCAAAGGGCGACGCGGCGAAAATGATCGAAATTGGCTTTTTGCGCTGTCTCAGCCGCTTGCCGGATGGCCGCGAGGCCGCGATTTGCCGTCAATTGCTGGACGAACAGAAAACTTTCTTCGCAACGCAACCCGAAGAAGCCCTCAAACTTCTTAAAACTGGCAACGCGCCGCGCGATGAAAAAATTCCTGCACCCGAAGCTGCTGCCGCAACGGTTTTGGCTCAGGCTTTGTTGAATCACGATGAATCGGTAGTCAAGCGGTGAGCCTGACGCTTCGCGCCATACACGCAAAACGTGCTTTAGGGCTGCAAGACAGCCTTTCAGGATGACATGAGAGGCTTTCAGCTTTCTTGAAAGGCTGTCGCGCATAATGCACAGTAAAAGCCGCATTGTGCACCGTCAGAGGCGCATTATACATGGTAAAAGGCACCCCATGCACTGCATAACAGCCTTCGGGCAAGATTAAGGTTGAAGGTGCAGGAAGAAAAAGCGATGGCCCGCTTATGAACAATATAAATCTCAATTTTCCGAATCGGCGGCAGTTTTTGAAGCAGTTCGGCATGGGTCTGGGCGGCATCGCGTTAGCGGAACTGCTCGGCGGCGAGGCAAAAGCGGCTACAAATGCTTCAAACGCGCCCGCCGTTGAAAAACTTTTAGCCGAGTTGCCGCACTTCGCGCCCAAAGCCAAGCGCATTATCTATCTGTTCATGTCGGGGGGGCCATCGCAGCTTGATTTGCTCGATTACAAGCCGGAACTAAACAAGCGCAACGGCGAACAACTGCCCGATTCGGTGCGCGGCGGGCAAAGATTAACCGGGATGTCAGGCAATCAGTCGAGCATTCCTCTGGTCGGCTCGCCGTTTAAGTTCGCGCAGCACGGCAAATCCGGCGCGTGGGTCAGCGAACTGTTGCCGCACACCGCAAAAATCGCCGACGACCTGTGCATTGTGCGCTCGATGCAGACCGAAGCCATCAATCACGGGCCGGGTGTGACCTTTTTGCAAACCGGCTCCCAAATCGCGGGGCGTCCGAGCTTTGGTTCGTGGCTTTCTTACGGCTTAGGCGCCGAAAACGCCAACCTGCCCAGCTTTGTGGTCTTGATTACCAAAGACAAAGGCGGTCAACCATTGGGCGCGCATCTGTGGGGCAGCGGATTTCTACAAAGCAAGCATCAAGGCGTGCTTTTCCGCGCCGCGCAGGATGCCGTTTTGTATCTGAACAACCCGTCGGGAGTGAGTGACAAAAGTCGGCGCCTGCTTTTAGACCGATTGAAAGAGTTACACCAGCATCAACTCGAAGGCACGCCGGATGCGGAAATCCAAAGCCGCATTGACAACTACGAAATGGCGTTCAAGATGCAGTTTTCGATTCCCGAAGTGACCGATATTTCCAAAGAAACGCCCGCCATACTGGAATCTTACGGCCCCGATGTGCAAAAGCCCGGCACCTTCGCCGCGAATTGCCTTTTAGCACGCCGACTGGCTGAAAAAGGTGTGCGCTTCATCCAACTATATCATCAAGATTGGGATCATCACGGCGGCCTGCCCGGCGCTTTGCCCGCTTTATGCAAGGAAACCGACCAGCCAGCGGCGGCTTTAATTTCCGACCTCAAACAACGCGGCCTCTTAGACGACACTTTAGTGATCTGGGGCGGCGAATTTGGCCGCACCAACTACTGTCAGGGCAAAATTCAGACAAACTTTGGCCGCGACCACCATCCGCGCTGCTTTTCTCTGTGGATGGCCGGCGGCGGCATCAAACCCGGCATGGTTTACGGCGAAACCGATGAACTGGGTTACAACGTGGCGAACAATCCCGTCCCCATTCACGACTTCCACGCCACGCTTTTGCACCTTCTCGGTATTGACCACGAACGCCTCACCTACAAATTCCAGGGCCGCCGCTATCGCTTAACCGATGTATCGGGCCATGTAGTGAAAGAACTGTTGGCGTGATGAACTAACCTTATGCCTCGTCTTACCTTGCCCGAAATTTTGGCTTCACCTACTGCCACTTACGACGAAGCCGTGCGCTTTTTTCGTGGCAAAGGAATTATGAACGAAACTTTGCGCCGTCTTGCCGCCGATTTAGACAAAGCCGCCATAGACTACACCGTCATCGGCGCAATTGCTTTAAACCAGCATGGTTATCAGCGCATGACGGTTGATATTGATATTCTACTTTCCCCCGAAGGCTTACAGCGTTTTCACGAAAAGTGCGTGGGACGCGGCTATCGCCCGGCTTTTGAAGGTGCGCAACGAAAGTTCCGCGCTGTAGCCGCCAATGTCCCTCTGGAAGTCGTGGTTTCCGGCGAATATCCCGGCGACGGCAAGCCGAAAGAGATCAGTTTCCCTCAACCGCAAGACGCCTTTATAATCATTGACGGCGTGAAAACTCTGCCTTTGGAAACACTAATCGAACTAAAAATCGCTTCCGGCCTGACCGGCGCCGGGCGCCTCAAAGACTTGGCCGATGTGCAGGAACTGATTCGCCTGAAACGCCTACCCGCCTCCTTCACCGACCAATTAGCGCCTTACGTGCGCGATAAGTTTTTGGAGTTGCAGCGTGATGTAGCGGTGACTTTTGAAAATGAGGAAGACTGACCGCCAATGTTTAGTGATTTGACCACGAACGCCTGACCTACAAATTCCAAGGCCGCCGCTACCGCTTAACCAATGTATCAGGCCATGTAGTGAAAGAACTGTTGGCGTGATCATTAATTCTGGGGTGAAACTTTTCCATGACGACGCATACAGAACACAATTGCCAGAAGATAGGGCACGATTATACCGGGAATAAATCCAACAAATAACGGAATCCAAGATGATTGAAAAAGAGCAAAAGGAATGTCGAAATGCAAGAGGCCAAAGATAAGATAGTCGAGCCAATTCCTACCAACCCAACCACATAAAGGTGCAAGTAGCATTGCCGCTAAAAACGCCGCAACGCATTTTTCCCTTAAAATTAGTTTCTTCCGATAGAGGACAGTAATTATCCCAAAAAACAAACTTAAACTGAATAATGCCAAAATTTCAAAACAAAATATGACGGCCAACCCGATACCCCAACCACTATCGTCGTCGCCGTTAGATTGATAGTTATTCAAAGCGTTAAAGACCACAATTACAAAGGCTAAAGCACTTACATATTCCAGAAGAACCAAAGCGGCCAAGATTATCACGGGTATTTTGCGAGGCTGTTTTATGTTTCCTTTTGTCATTGCCGCCCAGTATGGATAAGCATTTTTCAACATGAAACCGTTCAAGTGCGTTTCTTTCTCCACTCAAGTGTTTCTCAAGCAGTTCTCTAAATTTTCCAAAATAAAAGCCGCCTGTAATTAATTACAGGCGGCTTTTAGATGAGTTAATTCCTATCAATCTTCCAGATTCAGCCACTTTAATTCATCGGGCGTAAGTTCGATGGAAAGGCCGCCCAGTGAGCTATGCGTTTCGCTGACAGTGCGTGGGCCGATTAAGGGAAATGTAGGGAATGGCTGGTTGAGAATGTAAGCCAGAGCGATGTTAATCGGCGACCAGCCGCGCTCTTTGGACATCTGCTGCACGCGCTCTAAGCGCGCGAAGTTGTCATCGGCATACCAGCAGCGAGTTAGTTCTTCATCGCTTGTGAAATTGCGGTCGCCGCGCACGAAGAAACCGCGTGCCTGACTGCTCCAGGGCAAAAGCGCCAGTTGCGTTCGTTCAAACCAGGCACGCGAATCGGCATCGGACGAATGAATACAGCCGGCCCATACCGGGTCAACCATGCGCGCCAGGCTGAAGTTGTTGCTGACGCCGGAAAAGCCCTGCAATCCCTTCGACTTCGCATAATCGTTGGCTTCTTGCACGCGGCGCAGGCTCCAGTTTGAGCCACCGAAGGCTTTAATGCGGCCCGCTTTGACGTGCGAATTTAATTCTTCGATGAAATCGGCAACCGGAATATCCAGGTTGTCGCGGTGCATGAAATAAATATCAGCGTGATCGGTTTGCAAGCGGTCAAGACTGATATGCAATTGCTTAGTCAAGTCTTGTGGATTGCAGTTTGGCGTGTGTGCGCCTTTAACGATGATAGCGACTTGCTCGCGGATATTGTGATTCTTAATCCATTGGCCAAGCAGTTTTTCCTGCGAGCCGCCGCCATAGATAAAGCCGGTGTCAAAAGCGTTACCGCCATTTTCAAACCAATCGTCCCACACCACAGAAGCCTGCGCCATATTGGGCTGGTTGTCGCAACCGAAGATGAGGCGCGACACATCTTTCTCTAAGTGCGCGATACGGCCATATTTCATCTTGTGATCGGCGCCGCGCTTTAATTCACGACCCGCGACGGTGTGCTTGTAGTTTTCGGGCTTTTCTTCGTCGTAAACCAGGCCAATGGCGGCGCGCCAACGGTCAAGCGTTTTCATGTTGCCCAGCGTGTCATCGGGCGACATTTGATCGGCTTCGCGCTTTTCGATGTTAGCGGCCACAACGTCAGCTTCGAGCGCATACAAATTGCCCGCTTCGGTCGTGATCTCTTCGGCTTCTTTTTTGTGCAAAATGATTTTGCCGCCCTCTTCGCCGCCGCAAAACCACGGAGAAGGAATGTGAATCCAGCCGTCGCTGCCATAAATGCGAACCGAGTTGTCCTGATTCAACTGCACGCCGGTGGAAAGCTGCGCTACGATGTCGTTTTCAAATTTCAGCGAAGCAATAGCCCATTCATCGGTGCGTTCGCGGCCCAGATGCCCGGCACCAGTGACTTCGATTGGGTCGGCGAATAAGCGGCCCAGAGCATGACCGGCGACAAGGCGCGCCATAGAAGCCGCATAGCAGCCAACATCCAAAATGCCGCCCCCGCCAAGGTCGTTACGCAGCAAGCGGCCTTCGTAATTGGGGCCGCCATTGAAGGAGAAGGTGGCTTGAATCAGGCGCACTTCGCCAATGGCTTTATCGCGCAACAGTTCGCGCAATTTTTCGGTTTGCGGATGGCAGCGATACATGAAGGCTTCCATCAGAAACACATCGTTTTGCCGTGCCGCTTCGATAACCGCCATTGCTTGACCGGCGTTCATAGTGATGGGCTTTTCGCACAAGATGTGCTTGCCCGCTTCGGCGGCTTTGATGGCCCATTCAGCATGACCGGGATGCGGGGTCGAAATATAAACCGCCTGCACTTTGGGGTCGGCTAAAAGCGCTTCATACGAGCCGTGCCGGTTGGGGATGTCGTATTGGTTGGCGAACTCCTCAGCCTTTTCCTGCGAACGGCTGCCAACAGCTACTAACTGCCCATTTTGCGAGGCTAAAACGCCCTTAGCAAACGAGTTGGCGATGCGACCAGAGGCCAACAGGCCCCACTTTAATTTGTCAGTCATGAGTTTGGTTTCTTGTAGGGGCGCAATCTATTGCGCCCAATTAGGACGCAGCCTGCTGCGTCCCTACATTAACACCCTTTCCATAAATAAATTCACGGCACGGTCAACATCTACGCCAACGGCGGCACGGCAATTGGGGGCGCCTTCGCTTTCCACAGTGCAGCCGCGTTTTTCGCCGCACAATTCCACTTTGATATGCCTGGGTTCAAATTGCACGCAATCGTCAAACAACGTCAGCAAAGTCAAAGGATCATGCAAAGTGACTTTATGCTGCCACAGTTTGATGAGGTCGTAAAGAAACTTCGCGCGCGGTGTTCCGGCCTCTTGGAATTGCTCAACCTGCGCATCGCTGAGCACGCACTGTTTCGTTACGTCAATGCCGACCATCGTAATATCCGCGCCGGAATTGAAGACTATCGCCGCCGCTTCGGGGTCGCAGCGAATGTTCCATTCAGCTTTCGGCTCGCTCCACCAGCCGCCCATCAAAACGATGCGGATGCGCGGTATAAGTTCAGGCGCTTTAGCGAGCAATAAAGCGATGTTGGTCAGTGGCCCGATAGGGCAAATCGTGAGCGGGTTGTCTTCGCTACAGCCTTGCGCGGTTTCGATGATGAAATCAACGGCGTGTTGTTTTTCTTCATAGCGCAACGAAGAATCGAGCGCTTCAAACTGCTTGCCCAGATTGGCGCCACCGGGCAGTTCGTCCCACGAAAGCAGGAGCGGTTTCGAGCAACCGGCGCGCACCGGCACGTCACGATTGAACAACTGTAAAATTTGCTGCGCCAAAAGCGCGCGGCGCGGGGCATCGCGAAAAACTGTGCTTACACCAAGAAGATTAATCTCCGGCGAATTCAAAGCAATGGCTAAGGCTAAAGCATCATCTACATCGTCGCCGATGTCGGTGTCGAGAATAATAGAAATGGGTTTCATGGAAAGGAAGCCATTGGGGTTTATCATTGCGCCATTTATGGCGCCACTCAAGCTATACGAAAATCATCTGTCCTGTTTGATTTCATCGCTTTGCCAGTCATACCACTTCGGGCGCGCCCTGAAACCAAATAAACGCTTTTGTTCATCGGTCATGGATTCAACAACTTCCGCTGATAGACTGCGCGGATAATCCCACTGAGGCTGCACCCACGAGCGATGATAAAAGGCGTGAATGGCGCGGCGCGGCTTATTGGTTTTGTTCTGGCTTCCCGCGTGCCATAAGCCGCCATTAAAAGCAATCAGGCTGCCTGCGGGCGCTTCCAAATAAACCGCTTCGGCTTCGATGTTTTCTCGTTCGGCGCCCTGTGGCATAGGCCGGTTCTGGCTGCCGGGCACAACCCTTGTGCAGCCGTTTTCACGTGTAAAATCATCCAGTGTGTGTAGCGCGTTGATGTAAAGCACCGTGTCGGGAATGGTTTCCGGCTGATCCAGATGTAACTGCTGTCCTTGCCCGCCCGGCGTCATCGAAAGTCCATTCAAACTGCCTAAAACACAGCGTTCGCCCAGCAGATGCTGCATTAAAGGCAAAACGCGTGGGTTGAAGGGGAACTGCAAAAAGAGGGGGTCTTTTTGCGGCAACATATAAGAAACCTTGTAACTGTTGTTGTGCCAGTTACGCAATGGCCCGATTTCCTTTTCACGCTCAAAAATGGCCTCCAAAACCGCATTAGCAGCCTCAATTTCGGTGCGGTTTAGCACATTTTCGACGATGGTATAACCCTGCTCTTTAAGTTCTCTTGCCTGTTTTTCCAAAGTGTGCGTCATCAATTGCTCTTCCTGTGGCGTGTGTAGCCGGCTCGTTGCTTTTCAAGCCCGTGCTTATTTTATCTTGGAGTGAATTGTCGTGTTTTAGTGTCGGCGGGGATGCCTGATCAAATTCGGCAATTAGCGGCTTTGCTCAGTCGTCATCTGTAATGGAGGCTTGCCCTTTGTCATCGGCAAGAGTCGCATTAGTGGGGATGGAAAGGTCAACCGTAAATGTTTCAGTCGTCTCGCGTCGTGTATCACCGTTGACGATGATAGTGACTTCCTGGCGAGTCGAGCCAGGCGCAAAGGTTAGCGTGCCGGTTGCCGCTACATAATCTCCACCATCAAGGGCTAAGCCTTGGCTGGCTGTTAAATTCGCCGTGGCGAAGAAAACAGTTACCGTGCGTGTTGTTGGCTTAGAAAGTTGAACAACAAAGGTAGCATTCGTTGTAGTGCCGGCGTGGCCTTCTTTAACTGTCACATCGCTGATGGAAATCGCTGGAGGCGCGCCGTTACCGGCTATGGTGCCGATGCCCTGTGCATCCGCGATAGTGGCGTTGATTGGCACCGTTAGATTGACCAGAAAAGTCTCATCTGCTTCATCTACGCCATCGGCCAGAATAGGAATGGCAACAGTTTGCTGTGTGACACCGGAAGCGAAGGTCAAAGTTGCCGTTGTGGTGGTGTAATCATCGCCTGCGGTCGCCACATTAGGTGGCGTGGCATTAGCCGTCGCGACGTTGACTGTTACAGGGCGTGCTGCCGCCGCTGATAATGTAACTGTAAAAATCGCGTCAACGGAGCCGGCACTGGGTTCGGAGATGGTGAGGTCGCCAATCGAAATCGTTGGCAGGTCGTTATCGTTGATAGTGCCGATGCCCTGTCCCGACCCAAGGGGTGCCCCGGCAATAGTGGCATTTATCGGATTGGAAAGCGTCACTTCAAAGGTTTCGTTCAATTCCACCAACACATCGCCGCGCACTGCGACGGAAACGGTCTTCTGAGTCTGGCCGGCATCAATTGTCACCGTCGTATTGATAGCAACATAATCGCTGTCTGCTGAAGCAGTCCCGTTAGCAGTATTTATAGTGACTGAAACTGGGAATGGACTGGCTTTGGACAGATGCAATTTAAAGTCGGCACTGACGGTGCCGGTATCGCCTTCATTCACGGTTACATCGTTAATGGAGAGAGTTGGGCGGTCGGCGTCATCGTTGATGGTGCCGATGCCTTGGCTATCAGCTATAGTCGCATTGGCAGGCGTCGTGAGATTGACCTGAAACGTTTCGTTCAACTCAATGACAGTATCGCCTTTAACCAAGACAATGACGGATTTACTGGTTTCGCCCGCCAGGAAAGTGACCCTGGTCAATGCACGAGCCGTATAGTCTCCCGGCGCAACGGCACTGGCGTTGGCGGTGGCTACATAAACCGTCACAGTTCGCCCACTGGGCGCGGATAGCGTAATAGTAAAAGTCGCGTTTGTAGTGCCTGAATTACCTTCTGTCGTAGTTATATCATTGATGGACAGAGTGGGCGTGGCGTCATCGTCGGTAATAGTTCCTATAGCGCTGGTTTTTAATAGAGTGGCGTAGCGTGGATTGCTAAGGTTCAGCGTAAACGTCTCATTAGCCTCATCCAAAACGTCGCCTTTAATGCTAACGGCGAATGTTTTTGTGAGTTGCCCTGGCGCAATGGTTACGGTTTCATCAACGGAGACGTAATCGCTGCCGGATGTTGCTGTGCCGTTTGCCGAAGCCAAGCGCACGCTGACCGCATTCGGGCTGGCTGCAGAAAGGCGCAGTGTAAAAACAGCTTCTTTGGTTCCAGTATTGCCTTCGGCTATTGCGACGTTACTCACCGTAATGGAGGGCAGGTCGTCTTCCGTAACAGTGCCGATGCCCTGCTCATCAGACAGTATGGCGTTCACAGCGTTGAACAAATTCAGAGCGAATGTTTCGTTGACTAACTCAATAGCCGCATCGCCGTTGACGATGACAGACACCGATTTTGATGTTTCTCCAGGATTAAAGGTCAAAGTCGCGGCTGCTAATGCTATATAATCGCTGCCGGCTATGGCCGTGCCGTTGGCTGTTGCGTAACTGACGGTCACGGTCTTGCCGCTAACCTCTGATAGCGAAACATTGAAGGTAGCTGTCACCGTTCCCGTATTGCCTTCATTGATCGCTACATCGCTTACGCTTACGCGCACAGATGCATCATCGTCAAAGATGGAGCCGGTGCCTTTGTCTCGAAAGTTAACAATATTGCCGCCGGCATCTGTCACAGTGAAGGGTGTCAATGTCGCATTCACAGGACTGGTCAATGTGACAAAAAATGTTTCAATCACTTCATCGAGTGCGTCACCTTTTATAGCAACGGTGACATTCTGCTCGATGATGCCGGGATTGAAAGTGATAACAGGTAATGGCGCTGCCGCATCAGCAGGAACGGCAACGTAATCATCACCGGCAGTCGCTGTTCCGTTAGAGGTTGCCCAACTAACCGTTATGGGCTGCACACTAACGCCAGACAAGCGGACGGTAAAAGAGGCATTCGAGGTGCCGGTGTTACCTTCGGCGACAACGACATCATTAATACCGATTGAGGGCGCTGTGCGCGTGATGGTGGCTGTTCCCTGGGCATCGGCAAGTACAGCATTAACCGGATTGGAAAGATTCACGTAGAAAACTTCATCCAGCTCGTCTGTTGTGCTGCTATCCAGCAAAACCGTGATGGTTTTCGATAACTCGCCCGTTTGTGTTTCTGTTTTAGCCGCGAAAGTGAGTGTTCCCGACTTGGCCTGATAATCGCCGGGCGCGGGTTTGTCGCCGGTAACTGTAGCCGCAGCCGTGCCATTGGCCGTTGCAAAATCAACTGTAACAGGCTGCTTGCTTGGCTTGGAGAGGCGAACGGTAAATGTAACGCCGATACTGCCGGTTACCACAGTGGCGGTTGTCACTTCCGTAACCCGCACATCAGAAATCGAAAGTGCCGGTGTTTCGTTATCAACAATGGTGCAAGTGCCACGCGCGGGCGTGCCGACAGTGGCGTTAGAAGGACGAGCTAATTCCAGAGAAAACGTTTCATCCTCTTCGGGCATAAGGTCGCCGGTGACAGGCACAATAACCGTTTTCGTGAGATCGCCGGGAGCAAACTCAACAATGGTAGGTGGCAACGGCGTATAGTCCACACCGGCGGTGGCACTGCCATCCCGCGTCATGCACTCTATCGTTACGCGTCGGTCACTGGCTGCTGAGAGCGTTACTGTAAAAGTGGCGTTCTGCGTTCCGCTATCGGCTTCGGTAACAGTCACGTTGCTAACAGAAAGCGAAGGTAAATCCTGAGCCAGCGCAACAGAGCGTGACAAAGCAGCACCAACCAACAGCAACAGCGTGAGGAAAATGCCCTGCATCGCTGCTCTGGTATGGTTGCTGAACTTCTTTGTCGCTGTTGACATCATTTTAATGAGAGTGGCATTAGCCGCTTAAAACACCTGAAAACCTAACGTGCAACTATAGTGGTCTGCCCTTTATCCAGTGGGCGCAGCAGGCTATCCAGTAAGCCGGAATAAGACGCAGCAACGGTATCACCGTCTTTCAAAGCAGCCGGTAAAGTTAAAGTGACTACGTTATTTGCATAACTCGCGCTACTTGCTGTAACGCCATTACCATTGATGGTTACTGCATAGCGTAAAACATCGCTTGCTGTGGTTGGGTCAAGAGCGCCGGTGAAACTCAGTTGCACTTTATTTGCGCCCGCTGGAGTTGTAACTGCCGAGAGAGTAATGGGGGAAGGGGTGATGGTTTGTGACAGTGAGGTTTGTGTAATTGTCCATGCCCCCATTTGATTCCAACCCGCAAAAGCGCCGGTGCGATCATTTACATACAGATAAACCTGTTGCGTCGTATTAGCCCACTTCGCAGTCGGGGTAAAGCTCCAGTTGACCGTCAACTGGTCACCCAACCCTTCGATTGTTGTGGTAGCGCAGTTCAGGCTGCCCTGCGCGTTGCTGATTACATTTGATGCACCGGGAGCGAAGCCGCCTAACCAGGCCGTTCCCGCATCATTCAACAAATACAACTTGTTGGTGCTGACATTGTAGTAAGCGCGCAATCCCGCAACTGAATTCAACTTGCTGTTAATCAGAATCGAAGCCGTGTTGATCTCGTTCCAGTAATTGGGATGCGAATGGGTCGAACTGAAAGTGCGCGCGACCTTTATCGGGCTGGAGCCGTTGTTTGGCGTTAGACGCAGGTTCAGCAGAGCGCCGCCGCAGGACGAATTACCGGGGTCTTGCTTGCGCACATAAGCTGCGATTTGCTGGGCGTCCATGTAATCTTTTTGCGTTGAGGCACCATTGAGAATAGTCGCTTCAACACGGGCCATGGCATGTTGGAAGTTCTCACCATTGGGCAGTATTTCAGACCAACCAATTCCGCCCGCCGCGAAGTTCAGCCACGCCACAAAGAGTTGCTGCACCGCTTTGCCTTTGTGATTAGAAGTAGCGTTGTCGCCTACTTCCGCGCCCCCTGGTTTCAGAACAGCAAGTGCCTGGGCCAATGTTGAGGCGGGCACAGCTTCACCAAAAACGGTGCTGACCCAGTTGATGATGTCGAGATAACGCTGCAAGCGCACATTATCAATTTCCTGATTGGGGCGCCCACTGAACTGGCGGAACCAGAAGCCGTAATTCTTGGTGCAGCCTAAATTATCCGTAATGATTTTCGGTAGGCTTTGCGCGTCCGTGCCGCTATCCGGCTGCCAGCGCGTGGCGTCATCATCGCTGAGTTTGACCGTAACCTGGT
>DASWNL010000117.1:0-3025 GCA_036399215.1 Abditibacteriaceae bacterium | reverse complement strand
AGCAGTTTGCCGACCTGCCGGTTGTCATTTATACCAGCAAAGACCTTTCGCGACGCGAAGAAGCGCAACTCAAAAGATATGCGTCAGCCATTATCACCAAAACCACCGGCAGCGCTGAGCGACTGCTCGAAGAAACTTCCTTGTTTTTGCACCGCGTTCTGAAAACACCTGGAGTAGGGAATGAAAGTCAAGCGGATGGCAACCACGCAGAGATTCAGGCCAATACGGTGCGTGCAGACAGCACGGCATCCGGGCAAGCGTTAGCAGCTAAAGCCCCGGCACGTAAAGGCAAGGGCAAGCCAAAAGGCAAATCAGCACAGGCCATAGAGACCCAGATGGCCGACGGAGCCTCGTCCGATGCGGTGGAATTATCGGGACAAACCGTTCTCGTAGTAGATGACGACATGCGTAACATTTTTGCTCTTACCAGCGTGTTGGAAAGTCAGGGCGTTAACGTTGTTTTTGCTGAAAACGGGCGAGACGGCATCGAAGTGCTTCAACAAAACCAGGACATTTCCATCGTATTAATGGATGTGATGATGCCGGAAATGGATGGCTATGAAACTATGCAGGCCATTCGCCGAATGGAACAATACGCGCAACTGCCGATTATCGCCCTGACCGCCAAGGTGTTAAGCGGCGACCGCGAAAAATGTATCGAGGCCGGGGCCAGTGACTACATTCCCAAGCCGGTGGATATTACTGCTTTGCTTTTGATGATGCGGCGTTTGCTTTCTGTAGCAAAGGCGGGTTAAGACAAACGATGGGATAAGACAGGGTAAGATTGGCTGAAATGAATTTTGCCGTTGGGGGAATGCTGACAAACAGACCTGAGGAAGCCGCAGCATTGCCGCGCGCCACAATTTTGCTGGTGGATGACCGCCCGGAAAACTTGTTGGCGCTTGAAGCCTTGTTGGAGCCGCTCAATTGCCGATTGGTGCGTGCCCATTCGGGTTTAGACGCCTTGAAAATCTTGTTAAAAAGCGACATCGCAGTGATTCTGATGGATGTGCAGATGCCGGGTATGGACGGCTTTGAAGCGGCGACGCTTATCAAAGATCGCGAAAAGACCCGGCATATTCCCATTATCTTTGTCACGGCGCTTTCCAATCAGGAACAATACGTCTTTCAAGGTTATTCAGCAGGTGCGGTGGATTATATAACCAAACCCTACAATCCCTACGTTTTGCGCTCAAAGGTAGCAATTTTCGTTGAGCTATGGCATAAAACCGAAGAGATCAAGCGCCAGAGCGAATTGCTGCGCATGAGCGAACAGCGCGAGCAAGCCGCGCGGGCACGCGAACGAGAACGCGAGGCCGAACGGCGCCATCTGGCTGAATTGGCCGCTTCGGAAGCGCGTTTTCGCCGCGTCGTTGAATCGAATATTTTTGGCGTGGTCTTTTGGGACAAAAACGGAGGCATTACCGAAGCCAATGATGCGTTTTTGCACATGACAGGCTACACGCGTAAAGAGGTAGAGGGAGGCAAGCTGAACTGGCGGCAGATGACGCCTGTTGAATACCAACCGGAAGATATCGAAGCCTTGCGCGAGCTGGAAAAGCAAGGCATTACAGCAGCGCACGAAAAAGAGTTGGTGCATAAAAATGGCGCTCGTGTCCCGGTTTTATGGTGTGCTGCTGCCTTAGATGACCCACTGGAAAAACCACAAACGGAAGCTGATGCTTTAAATGGTAATTCAGACAACGAAGAAAAGGGCATCTATTTCGTGGTGAACATCACCAATTTGAAATTGGCGGAATCTTCGTTGATGGTCGCCAAGGAAGAAGCGGAACAGGCCCGCGAAGTTGCCGAACGCGCCAACAAGGCCAAAAGCGAATTTATCTCCAGTGTGAGCCACGAACTGCGCACGCCGCTCAATGCCATTCTGGGCTTTTCCAAGTTGCTGCTTAATCCGCGCCTGGGGCCACTCAACGCAGATCAGGCCTCCTGCGTGAAAGATGTGGTGCAAAGTGCCGATCATCTTTTGCAAATTATCAACGACTTGTTGGATTTGTCGAAAATTGAAGCCGGCAAAATGACGCTCGATGTGGGCCGTTTTTCGCTGCCTGATCTTTTGCAGCAAAGTTTAGTTATCGTGCGCGATAAAGCGCAGGCACAGAAATTGAAACTCAGTGTCGAAGTGACACCGGAAATCGAAGAACTGGCTTTTGTTGAAGGAGATGAGCGCAAAATTCGGCAGGTTATGTTTAATTTGCTCTCCAATGCCGTGAAATTCACGCCCGATGGCGGCAGTATCACCGTGCGTGCCGTGCGAGCCGAGGATCAGAACGCTTGTGTGGTCAGCGTGCAAGATACCGGCATCGGCATCGCGCTTGAAGATCAGGAGCGCATTCTCCATGCCTTTGAACAGGCCGATTTATCGTATGCGCGCCAGCATCAGGGCACCGGGCTTGGCCTGCCCTTATCGCGGCTTATTGTCGAATTGCATGGTGGGCGTCTCTGGCTACAAAGCGCGCCGGGCCAGGGCAGCACTTTCAGTTTCAGCTTGCCTTTATATTCCATCGCTGAAAGCAGCCAGCCAGCATCGTTGCAGGATGCGCATGTGATGTTGGAGGAGGCGGCGTGAATCGCGGCGTGAGTAACGGTATGGGCGAATCAAATCAAAACTCGTTGGCCGGGCGGCGCATTTTACTCGTTGATGACACCGACGATGCGCGCCGGCTTTTGCGTTATGTCTTGCAACTTGCCGATGCCGAGATTCTTGAATTCTCCGGGGCCACCGATGTCCTGGAAGTAGCACAACGCGAAAAACCCGACCTGATTCTGATGGATGTGCATATGCCGGGTTTAGATGGCCTCAGTGCTACGCGCCAGTTACGCGCCCACGAACCAACCCGTAACATTCCGATTGTCATTGTAAGCGCTTCGGCGATGCCTCAAGATCGGGAAGCTGCGAGTCAGGCCGGGTGCGACGGCTTTATTGCCAAGCCAATTGATGTTATGACCTTTGCCCATGAGGTAGCGCAGTTTCTGCGTCCTACTGCATCCTCTTAACTGTGCCTTG
>DASWNL010000116.1:0-12456 GCA_036399215.1 Abditibacteriaceae bacterium | reverse complement strand
TGGTTGGTCGGTCATCGGGGTTATGGTTGCTACTTAGAAACCACTGTTGCTGCAAGATCCGCAGCCCCCGCCTCCTCCAGCCATCGCGGCTTCGGCTTCTTCGCCGTCTTTTGGTGTAAAGCTGGTGCCGCAGCCGCAGCTTGATTTCGCATTCGGGTTATCAATTTTGAATCCGCCGCCCATCAGCGAATCTACATAATCAATCTCAGCGCCGTCGAGATAGGGAGCAGAGCGTGGATCAACAATCACATTCACGCCATTAATTGCGATTCTTTCGTCGCCTTCCATGACATCTTCTTCGAGACTCATGCCATACTGCAAGCCGGAACAGCCGCCGCCTGCCACGAAAACGCGCAACATGGCCTCTGGTGATTCCTGTTTTTCCAATAGCCCTTTAATCTCCGCCGAAGCGCGATCTGTCAGCTTAATCATTGTGCTTCTCCTTGATGCTTCTCTTTGCCGAAAACCGGCAATTTATAAGTTAAAACTTCTCTCACTCAATGCCGATTATAACCGGCGCCGCACCCTGAACGCAATATAGGGAAGCAAGTTCCTATTGATTGCTTTTTTCACTTTAGCGCCGGAATAAGCCCGTTAAAAAGCCTTGTTTCTTCCCCTGGGGCCTAATATCGGCACTAACCACGTAATCGCCCTCCAAAATCGCCTGGGGGTTTTCCACGAAAATCTGCCGCGCTTGCTCGTCGCCAATTGCTTTGGTCACAAAGTCCACGGCATCTTTGATATGCGCGCCCGCAGGCGTGTGCGCATCCGAAGCGATAATCGAAACCATGCCTCTTTCCAGCATACGCACCGCAGTTTTATGCACCGGACGGCTTTCGGGAGCAATGAATGAACGCGCTGTAATTTGCAAAAGCGCGCCCTGCTGCACGGCGGCTTCCATAATGGATAAGTCTTTTTGCACGTTTACATAGCGTTCGGGATGCGCGATGATAATCGTCACGCCGGTCAGGGCAATCTGATAGAGCATTTTTTCGGCAACTGCCGGCCATTCATTAAAAGGCGATTCAAGCAAAATATATTTGCTCTGCCCGCCAACCGACATCCAGGGATTGCGTGTTACGCGCTCAATCAGCTCCGGCGCCGACAAAGACAGTTCCGCGCCCGGCACCAGTTCGATGGGAATACCGGCGCGGTTGATCTCTTCCTGCAATTTTTTCGTAGCGCCGGGAATTTCACGCGAAGGCTTTTCACGCCCGCGAATGGTGCGCCCAACGTGCGGTGTGACTAAGATTTTTTTCAGCCCCAGTTCCGCGCCGCGCCGCGCCATTGCTAAGGACTCTTCCAAAGTGGCCGGGCCGTCGTCCCAGTCCGGCAAAATGTGGCAGTGCAAATCGACTTCGGGCACAATGGCAGACGAGGCATTAGATGAGTTGGATTGTCTTTGTGCGGCAGAGTTCATGCGAGAGTATTTTAGCCTTTGGCTGTAACCTGGTTAAGTAGCACCTGAGTAATAGCAAACGCCCTTTTCTTTTACAGGTTGCTCGCCATTATACTGGCACATACTCTTCTACCATGCCTATTACTTTAAGCGAAGTTGTGCCCTGGGGCCGCACCTTAGATGAATATCAACGCATGTTTGCCTTAGGTGACGCGGATTTATCGCTGTCTATTTTAGGCTGCGGCGATGGCCCGGCTTCTTTCAATGCTCAATGGACGGCTTTGGGCGGGCGCGTCCTTTCTTGTGACCCGCTTTATGAGTTTCCTGGCAGCGCTATCGAAAGGCGCGTGCGCGAAACATTCGATTACATGATACAGGCGGTGCGCGAAAGCTACGATGATTTCGTATGGCAGGATATTGCTTCTCCTGAAGCCTTAGGCGAGCGGCGCCTTGGGGCCATGCAACGCTTTTTAGATGATTACGAAAAAGGCAAGCAAGAAGGCCGCTATATTACGGCGGCACTGCCGACATTGCCTTTTCGTGACAGGCAGTTTGATCTCGCCTTAGTTTCGCACCTTTTATTTTTGTATTCCGCTCAGTTGGACTACGCTTTTCACTGCACTTCGCTGGCCGAATTATGTCGCGTGGCGCGCGAAGTGCGGATTTTTCCGCTTCTGGCTCTGGGCAATCGCCCTTCACCACATTTATTGCCCTTAATAGAGGAATTCACCACGCGCGGCTTCCAAATAGAACAAACAAAAGTGGGTTACGAATTTCAAAAAGGTGGCAATCAGATGTTGCGTGTGTGGCACGATTAAAACTGCTGACGGCGGGCCGCTGTGCCTTAAACTTAGTCATAATAAAAAGACCCGTTTTAAAACTTTCACAAACGCCTTTCAGGAGATAATCATGCAATTTGGAATGAATTTGATGTTGTGGACGGCTAACCCCGATGCGAGCCATGCCGAACTTTTGGGGCAACTGCGCGGCTTTGGCTATGATTTAGTCGAATTGCCGATTTTTGCGCCCGCCAATTTCCCGGTCGCCGACATCAAGAAACTGCTTGACGACAACGGCCTGGGAGCTATTGGTTGCAGTGCCCTGCCCGGCGATGCCAGTTTGATCTCCGCCGACGCCGGTGAAGCCCAACGCGGCATGGATTTCCTGAAAGGCTCGATGGATGTTTGTTCGCAATTGGGCGCTAAGGTTTTATGCGGCCCGCTTTATCATCCGGTTGGTTCGTTTACCGGCGTGGCACCCACCCAAGATGAGCGCAGTCGTTATATCGAGCGAATGCAGCAATTGGGCGAACACGCGCAACAAGCAAATGTGAAGCTCGCTGTTGAACCTCTTAATCGTTTTGAAACGCACTTTTTGAATTTATTAAGTGATGCTGCCGCCACAACGCGCGCCATCAATCATCCGTTTGTCGGGATTCATTCCGATACGTTTCATCAGGGCATCGAAGAGCAGGATTCTTCCAAAGCGTGGGTCGAAAACAAAGATCAGATTATTCACGTTCACGCCAGCGAAAACCATCGCGGCACGCCCGGCAAAGGCCAGGTGCGCTGGGATGATTGGGCGCAAACTTTGAAAGCGCACAACTACGATGGCGCGGTTGTTATTGAAAGCTTCGGCTCCGGCCTGCCTGAACTGGCCGCCGCCACGCGTGTGTGGCGCGATTTAACCGGCGACCCGCTGGTTTTAGCCCGCGAAGGCTTGAACTTCGTTAAAAGCAAATTTGCGTGATGGCGATGGAGAAACCGACGCGGCGCAAAACGCCTTACGAGAAAAAGCAAGACGTTTACGACAAAGACCGCTTTGGCACTAAGGAAATGCCGCATCTTTTTCGCAAGGCCAAGCCACGCAAGAAAAAAGGTGTTAATCGGCAAGAACGCAGTCGTGCGCGAAATCTGATTCGCAGCGCTATTCTTGAATCGCAAGAAGAAAACCTAACAACTTCCGCTTTAAAGAAAGTTGCTGACCCGATAGGTAATTTTCCTTGGAAAGGGGCACGGCCCGTGCGCGAGATTATCGCTCGAAAAATGCAAAGCCGCGCCTTACGGACGCAATTCCGGGCTTGTAAGAAGCATAAGGCCGCGCCGCTTTCTCTACAAGATGATGTCTAACGCCTCACCAAAAGCAATTGGAGATTTCATGAAATTCATATTGACCGCGCTTTTAGCGGCAACTTTGGTCGTTCCCACTCTCGCACAAGATAAACCGGCACCCTTAAAAGCGCTTCTCATCACCGGCGGTTGCTGCCACGATTACAAAAAGCAAAAAGACATTTTGAAAGAGGGCTTAGAAAAGCGCCTTAACATCGTTGTCACACAAATGCACACTGATAATGGCAGCACCAAGCCCGATTTGCCCCTTTACGGCAACGCCGATTATGCCAATGGCTACGATCTGGTGATTCACGACGAATGCGCCGCTGACATCAACAATGTAGAAACCGTCAAAGGCGTCTTGAAGCCGCATCGCGACGGCATTCCCGGCATTAATCTGCACTGCGGAATGCACTCCTATCGCACCGGCGATGCGGGAAAGGCCGCCGAAGCGGGCAGCGATCATGCTTTATGGTTCGATTACTTAGGCTTGCAGTCCAGCGGTCATGGCCCACAAAAGCCCATCGCCATTGTTTTCTTGCCCGAAACCAATTCACCGATTACCAAAGGCCTCAATCATTGGACAACAGTTAACGAAGAGCTTTACAACAACATCAAACTTTTTGAGGGCTGCAAGCCCTTAGCGCGCGGCATTCAATTCAATGGAGACAAACTCGGACAAAATAACAGCGTGGTTGCCTGGACAAATGAATACGGCGAGAAGAAAACCCGTGTCTTTTCCACAACTATCGGCCATAACAACGCCACGGTGCAAGATGATCGCTATCTCGATTTAGTATCGCGCGGCATTTTGTGGGCCGTTGATAAAATCAACGACGACGGCACGCCCAAAGCCGGCTACGCCGCCCACGCAAAGTAAAAGACCGCTATGAAAAGTATTTTCACCGCGCTGCTTTGCCTTTTATTAACGCTACCGGCCCTTGCTCAAGACAAACCGGAGCCGATTAAAGCGTTGCTGATAACGGGCGGTTGCTGCCACGATTACAAAAAGCAAAAAGACATTCTCAAAGAAGGTCTTGAAAAGCGTCTCAACATCGTCGTTACACAAATGCATGTAGATAGCGACACCAAAAAGCCGCCGCTACCGCTGTATGGCAACGCGGCTTATGCCAATGGCTACGACCTGGTGATTCACGATGAATGTGCCGGGGATGTCAACGACCCGGCCACTGTCGAAGCCGTTTTAAAGCCGCACAAAGACGGATTACCCGGTGTGAACTTGCACTGCGCCGTTCACGCTTATCGCAGCGGTGACCGAAGTAAAGTCGCCGAAAAAGGCGAAGCCCGCGCCGTGTGGTTTGAATATCTCGGTCTGCAATCTCCCGGTCATGGCGCCAAAAGACCGATTGACATTCACTTTTTGCCGGACACCAATAGCCCGATAACCAGAGGTCTTATCAACTGGCAAACCGCTCCTGATGAGTTGTATTGGAATCTCAAACTTTGGGACAGCGCGCAAACTCTGGCGCGCGGCACACAAGAAAAAGGTGACGCCGACACCAAAGAAGGCATCATCAAAAACAACGCCGTCGTGGTGTGGACAAATCAATACGGCGAGAAGAAAACGCGTGTTTTCACCACCAGCCTCGGCCACGACAACGCCACGGTGCAAGATGATCGCTATCTGGATTTAGTGGCGCGTGGCGTTCTCTGGTCACTGGATAAAATCAACGACGATGGCACCCCGAAAACCGGCTACGGCAAGTAAATTCATCGTAAACAAAAGGCCACCTGGAATTTCGGGTGGCCTTTTGTTTATTTAACGCGCCATAGCTGAACGAAGTTACCCCAGCCACCAACCGCTAAAGTGCGCCCATCAGGTGAAAAAGCCAGGGCTTGAAACCCATCACGCCGCCCTTTCAAAACGCGAAGACGCTGACCGCTGCCTGTGTTCCATAAAGCGACATTCAGACTATCGCCCCACTGGAATGGCCGTTGATGGTGGCTAACATTCTCCCATCGGGTGAAAGTTCAGCTTCGTAGAAATTCCCTTTGATAATCCGCTTTCTTTTGCCCGCTTTGTAGTCCCAAATTTCGACGTTGCGTTTCCCATCTGCAAAAGCGCATATTCCATTTGGCGAGGCATTATGCAATTCGCCAAGGCTCACGTTTTTGCTTAAACGACAGCGTTTTGATCGGATGTCCCAAAACTGGATGTTCCGACTATTTTCCGTGTAACCGCCTGGCAAGACTTCTCTTACCAACACAGTCCGGTTATCGGGCAGAAAAGCCAAATTATAAAGGTTGTGCTTGACACGCTTAAGCAGAGGCAACCTAATTCCGCCTGTCCTACCAGTTTTGGTATTCCAAAGAATAATGGTGCCCTTTTCATCCTGAGCAGCTATAGTTTTTTCGTCAGGCCAGGCACTTTTAAAACCTCTGTAACCATCAAGCGGAGGGTGCTGCCTTAACTGCTGCAATTTGGGAAAAGACGCGAATGCACTCAGCATTTGGATTACGCATTGTGCTGCTAAATACCACCAAACTTTTGCCTTGCTCCAAAAAATAGGGGTTTCCCGCTTCTGGTATAGTCTTCACTTTTTGCCGTTTAACTACATCACATACGATTATGTCAGGCGCGACCTCTCTGATCTCATCTCTAACTAACAAATAGCGGCCATTCGGCGAGAACTTCAACCCGGCTACCCGCGCGCCACGCAACTCGATGGTTTTGGGCTGCCAAGAATTACATTCAGCAGCATAGGTAAACAGTGCCAATGGCACTGCTAACAGAAACGCAAAATTCCAATAGTGCCGGCCTTTCATTCGGTTTTCAACCTTAATTACTTGGCCTTTAAACGCCGTCCGCGTTGAGCTTCGTAGAGATTTTGTGGCTGTAATTGTTGGGGCGTAATCGGCTCGAACCAGCGGCCTGTTTCATTCGATAATACGTTTTCTTTGTCTTGTTTTTCAGACTGAACACCAACGAAGTTCATCAAGTCGGGGCCGAAGTTGTCGGGCGGCCATTTTTGGGCACGCTGGGCGCGAATGTTCCAGAAGGTTTCCCAGGCAGCAGAATGGCGACCTAATGAAGCGCCGCCGCCGCATTTATACATCCGCGCACCTAACCCCAAATCAATATCTGTAAACAGGTTGGCGTGTGGATAACGCTTGTGATGATCAAAGCTCAAATCCACGCCACGACCGCGCATGACGACGTTGCCGCTACTGCTATTGCTGACGGTAATATCATGGATGAACTTGGTGCGAAAATCGAAGTTACTGAGCAAGCAATCACTGCCCATTGTTATGCCGTGATGCCCCTGGCAATCCTGGTTATCAGCTTTGCGTTGCGACTCCAAAACGATATTATCAAGCGTTACGAAATTGCTACCGCCTAAAAACGGGCCACTGTCGGCATTAACGATTTTGATGTTGCGCGCCCAGCAATCGGCGGCGCCGGAAAACGCAAAGGGGTTGTAACCAACTTCGGTGAAGTGGCCGCCATAAGGCGTAAGCGGAAATTCAAAAGCTAAATTCTCCAATCCACCTTCGCTTACGCTTGGCTCAAAAAGGCGCACATTCGCTTTCCACCTGGGGTCAATATCGGTGCGCAAAGGCCTCTCTATGGTAATACGCGAGCCATGCACGCCGGTTACACGCGCAACAAAGGCTGTTCGCACAGCGCCGATTTTAGCAATATCACCGGCTTGCCCCTGATAAAGATGACTAACCAGTGAATGATCCTCAATATCTTCCTGGCGAATTTCGACGAGCTGACCGACCTGCACCTTATCCGCCGGGCCATCTAATTCGATGATATTGGTGCCACGCGCGGCGCGGTTTTGCACTTTGCCAACGTTAGCGCCCGCATTTTTGCCTTCAAACCAAAGGAAGCCACCCGACCACGAATAGCCTGATGTGGGGCGGCCCGTAGTCGTGGCGGAAACTTTGGATTTAATCTCTTCCAAACCTTTGGGAAAGAATAAAACAGTCTTATTGGTGCCTTCGCCACGCAAAACCAGATTGGGCTTGCGAATATAAAGAATATCGGTCAGTTTGTAACGCCCGGCAGGAATCAAGAGAGCGCCATTGTTCGTGGCTTCAATAGCTTTTTTAAAGGCTCCGGTGTCGTCGCTTTCACCATCGCCTTTAGCGCCGAAGTCACGCACATTGGCTTTAGTTTGGATGGTGGGCAAGGGCAGAAATCCGCTGCGATAACCGGCGAACGAAAAGTCCGGCAGGCGGCTTTGTGGCGTCCATTTTTCGCCGTCCTTGCCCCAGAGCTGTGAATAGTGCGCTTCTTGCGCACTGGTCGTATTAAGCAAGGTAAACGGCAAGGCCAAAGCAATAAGAAGGCGTCTTGAAAAAGAAAGCATAATGTATCAGACAAAGCCGCTGTCTTTTTGCGTTGCTCTTTAAACTGACTTTGATGCCCTAAGAGCTTGTAAATAGAGTGAAATTTGAGTTGCAACAGAGCGCTGTCATTCCCGCGCAGCGGGAATCCATGCCAAAGAGTGTTCCCAACTTTTGACAGCAAACAGACAACCCTATGGATTCCCGCGGCGCGGGAATGACAGCGTTCTTACTTTTCGTCTTTTCTCGATTTTGTTTACGCCCTCTAACAGTGGCGAACATAGTAAGAGTGACATTCTATTGCTGCCTCAAATCAAGCGGCGCACAATTTCGAGAAGGTTGCTCTGGTCGAAGTTGCTTTTCACAACATAAGCATTGGCACCGGCATCGAAACCGCGTTCGCGGTCTTCGGGCGAATCACGGCCTGTGACTAAAACCGTCGGCAACTCTTTCCACTGCGCTTCGCCGCGCACACGCTCCACCAGATCAAAGCCATTGAGGCGCGGCATGTCCACATCCGAAACCAATAAATCAAATTGCCCACCACGTAAAATCGTTAAGGCATCCAGGCCGTCCACGGCAGTTTGCACGCGAAAACCCGAAGCCTCCAGAATATCTTTAAGCAACATGCGCGAAGTGATGGAATCGTCCACTACCAAGACCGACTTGGCTTGCGGCTTTTGCAGCGCGGCTTCACCCGAAGTTTCACCCGGCAGGACACGCGGCACTCGTGTTGCGTTGCCTTGAATGGCACTTTGCAGAAGCTCAGCGGCATTTAAGATGGGAGCCGCGCGGCCATCGGCTAAAACCGTGGCGCCTGTTACATGACGCACGCGCAAAAGTGGCCAGCCCAAACGCTTGACGAGAACTTCCTGCTCATCTAAAATCGCGTCCACTTGAAAGGCCGTGCCGCGCTCGCCGCCTAAAACCACGACAATTTGCCAATCGGTTTCTTCGGTTTTGCGCGCCGGCATGCCCAGAGCATCTGCAAGGGGCAAAAGGCGCAGGGTGCGTTCATTGAGGCGCACGGTTTCGCGGTTGCCGATAACTTGAATGGCATCCCGCCGCACGCGCGCCACTTGCGTTACGTCCCCTGTCGGCAGCACAAAAGTTTGGTTGCCCGCTTCGACTAAAAGACCGCGAAACGTGGCTAAGGTTTGCGGCAACGTTAAACGAAAAACCGTGCCCTTTTGCGGAACAGTTTCAATGGCAACGCGGCCCCCCAGGTGTTCGACCTGGTCGCGCACAATCGCCATGCCCAGCCCGCGTCCCGATACTTCATCAACGCGGTCACTGGTGGAAAGATCGGATGTAAAAATCAGTTGTGCTGTAGCATCAGCGCTTAATTGCGCGGCGGCATCGGCGGATAGCAATCCGTTTTGCACCGCGCGTTCTTTGATTTTGGCGAGGTTAAGACCACCGCCGTCATCGCTGATATGAAACTCGACTTCGCCACCACTTTGTGTAACCCGTATTTCAATGGTAGCGCGCTCCGGCTTGCCCAAAAGCAGGCGTTCATCAGGCGTTTCGATACCGTGATCTACCGCGTTGCGAAGCAGATGCAGCAGTGGCGCTTTCATGGCTTCGAGAATGCGCTTGTCTACTTCAACATCGCCGCCTTCGGTGAGAAATTCCACATCCTTGCCACGTTCGCGCGCCACATCACGAACGGTGCGCGGAAACTGCATAAGCAGCGCCGCACAAGGTAACATTAATAGTTTTTTGGTGTCTTCCAGCAAAGCATCAATCAAACCGCCTAAAGCGCGTCCATCGCCGGACAATTGGGCCGCCAAAGCCCCACTGGTGCCCTGCAATTTTTTCAACTGCGTGCGCTGCCACTCAATGAAATCAAGCAGCGCTGAACTACGGCGACCATCACTTTCCACCAGGGCGCGCAGGGGCGGCAGAATCTTAGCCCATTCGTTGTCTAACAGGGCCAGTTGCTCCAATAGCTCACGAGCCGTATTACTCTGGCGCCGCGCCGCTTGCTTGGCCGTTAAAAGCTCTTCGGCTTGCAACAACAGCGCATCGAGCTTTTGTGTGGCAATGCGCACAGTTTCAAGTTCCGGCGCTTTGGTCGGCATTTTCGTGGACGAGCGGCGCCGGTCGGCGGGCACATTTGAGGGTAATGACAAGCGCCGCTCATCGTCCCGGCGCCGTTCATCATCTCGGCGCTCCTCTTCGTGGCGACGGTCTTCGGCACGGCGTTCCCCTTCACGTCGCTCTTCACCGCGCTGCTCACTTTCAGGGGCGCGCACTTCCCATTGACGGCGCCGTTCTTCCTCGCGACGCCCCTGTTCACGGCGCTCTTCCTGGCGTCGCTGCTCTTCTTCGCGGCGTTCTGGCCCACGACGATCTGTTTCTTCCTGGCGTCGCTCAACGCCATCAACACCTAATGTTAAAAGTTCGCCCTGGGAAAGCGCTGCCAACTGGCGCGCGATATGATGCACATCCGGCACAGGCTGCCCGGTAGATTCGGCCTCTAATACCTGACCAATCGCTTTCAGAGCGCCATGCAACGTATCAAAAGCCTGCGGTGAAAGTGTCAACCGCATCGTTTCAGAAAAAGTGCCGTTCGATGAAGTGCCGTTCGATAAAGCGCCCGCTTTTTTCCAGACGGAAAAAACACTTTCTAGGGGCTGGCATAAGGCTTCAATGGCCGCCATATTGACGGCCCGCGCCGCGCCTTTAAGGTTATGCGCTTCGCGGTAAACCGTTTCGATAGCATCACCTGGCAAGCCCGCACCCGAAGACGATGCCAAAATCGCAGGCGCCGTTTTTTCGAGGTCAAGCAGCAGCGTCGCTAAGGTTTCCACGCTTTCGCGCGCTTCGATTTGGAACGCCGCCCGCAAGCGGCGCATGAGTTCATCTTCGCGGGACATGGGAAAGTGGTGGTGAGGTAGTGAGGTGAGGTGGTAGTGGGGTGGTGAAATCCACTACCTTACAACCCCTCTACCTCACTACTGTTGCCGAGCGCGTTCCTTCTGATGGCGAATTTGTCCATTCAATTCTTTGGATAAGTTTTCCAATTCGTCATTAAGTCTTTGAAAAACTTCCGTAGCAATAAGATGGCGCTGCAACGCGCGGCGCAGGAAAAATTTCGTTTCGCGCAATGAACCGCGCGAGTGATACAGGAAGTTCTTGACATCATTAGGATGAAACCGTCCTCCGGCTTCGGCGATGTTTGCTCCTATCGAATCTGCCGCACGCACTAACTGGCCTCCCACGTTACGACGGGCAAACTCTTCCCATGTCATGACTATCTCCCAAATTTCATCAGCGACTTGCTCAGCGCGCAGATAAACTCGCTTTTCTTCAATCGGCTCATAGCTCATGAATTCCTCCTCACCACCTCACTACCCCACTACCTCACCACCTCTCAAACTTGATACTTTTCAATTAAATCGCGCAGGCGGTGACTGAGGTCGCTCAGACTGCGCGCCGAGGTCTGCAACTGCTGAGCACTCTCAACATTGTGATGGCTGGCCTGGCGCACGCTTTCCATCGCCAGAGCGACTTGATCCATGCCGATTAATTGCTCCTGGCTGGAGGCCGAAATTTGCGATGCGGACTGCACCGACAAATCTACGTTGCCCGATAAGCGTTCGATAGCCTCGCCCGCCACAGCGGCCTGATGCACACCGGCTTCGACAGCTTTGGCGCCCTGTTCGGTTGCCATCACAGCGGCACCCGTGGCTTTTTGAATGTCATTGAGCAGGGCGCGCACTTGCAGCGTGGCCTGGCGCGATTGCTCGGCCAAACTTTTGACTTCGTGGGCTACAACCGCGAAACCTTTACCGTGTTCGCCCGCCTTGGCTGCTTCGATAGCGGCGTTGACGGCCAACAAGTTCGATTGCTGGGTAAGATCATCTACGGTTGTAATGATTTGACCGATGGCCTGGCTTTGCTCCGAAAGGCGCACCATGCTGCCGGCGATGGAGTCCATCTGCGTGCGGATGCGCTCCATGCCTTCATTGTTGGATTCCGTGGCGCGCAAACCGGTGCCTGCTGCTTCGGCGGCTTGTTGCGCGCCATCGGCAACTTGCCGGGCCTTCTGGCTGGATAATTGGGCCGTCTGGCGCACTTCTTCGACGGTTGCTGTTGTTTCGCTGACAGCCGTCGCAGTCTCTTCGGAACTGGCCGTGAGTTGTGAGGTGGAAGCGACGATTTCCGAAGCGGCACTTGATAAAATTCCTGTAGCTTCACGCACATCCGACAACATTTGCCGCAGATTGCCTTGCATTGAAGAAAGCGCCCGCCCTAATACGTCTTTCTCCGAAAGAACATGCTGAGCGTTTCCATTGAGAGCTTGCAGGTTGCCGGCGGCAATCTGGTCAGCAATTTCCGCCTTTGCCACAAGCGATTGCTTCATATTATTGAATGACTGGGCCAGATGACCCAGTTCGTCACCACGTCCCGTTCCACTGACATGTGTGGTAAGGTCGCCGCCGGCAATGTTGTCGGCAACAGTCACTAAATGATGCAATGGCTTGGTAATGTCACGGATAATCCAGAGTGCGAAAGCCAGTATCACCAGCAGGCCCAGCAAGGCCAATAACAGAGTCAGGCGCAGGGAAACTTCCTGCCTGGCGATGCGCGTTTCCAATAGTGAGTCCAGGGCCGGGGTTG
>DASWNL010000115.1:0-4663 GCA_036399215.1 Abditibacteriaceae bacterium | reverse complement strand
TTTTATTTTGTGCTTTTATAGTTCTTCAATCTGCACACTGGTGAAATACGAAAGTAGTTTCTTGACCAGAAAACCGAATTCGTGCATTCCTATCCCATAATCGCATAAATAGAGACCATTGGGTTCGATACTCATTTCGGCATCGGGCATAGCACCCCTGTTTCCTGATGTGCGATAAATGTAAGTTTGCCGCTCTGCATCAAAACTATCAAAGCAGATTAAAGCCCGCAAGAATTCATCTACTTGAGCCACGCTTTCGCAGGTGAACTTCACCCTGTATTCGTAGCCCATGAATTTTAACGCCTAAGCCAACAACTCTTTCACCACGTTACCATGCACATCGGTTAAGCGGAAATCGCGGCCTGCGTAGCGATAGGTGAGTTTGGTGTGATCGAAGCCGAGCAAATGCAAAATCGTGGCGTGCAAATCATGCACATGAACAGGTTTATCCTGCGCGGCGAAGCCGAAATCATCGGTTGAGCCGTAAACCGTGCCGCCCTTAACGCCGCCGCCGCACATCCACATCGTAAAGCCATAATGGTTATGATCGCGGCCATTCATTTTGCCGGCGTTGGCGCCTGGTGTCGGCAGCTCTACAGCGGGAGTGCGGCCAAATTCGCCGCCCCAGATAATCAGCGTTTCATCCAACATTCCGCGCTGCTTCAAATCCGTAATTAAAGCGGCAATCGGCTTGTCGGATTGGTTGGCTAAATTACGGTGCCCTTCGGCGATGTCATCGTGATTGTCCCAGGGCTGTCCTGCACCATGATAAAGCTGGATAAAGCGCACACCGCGCTCGGCTAAGCGCCGCGCAATGAGACATTGCCGTGCAAAATCGCCGGGGCCATATGCATCGCGCACGCTTTGTGGCTCACGACCCACATCAAAGGCATCGGTTGCGTCCGATTGCATTCGATAAGCCAATTCAAATGATTGGATGCGCGATTCGAGTTGTCCATCACTCTGGCGCTCTTTCAAATGTTTGGCGTTGAGTTGTTGCACCAAATCCAACTGTGCGCGCTGATCTTCAGTCGTTAGATAATGATTGCGCACATTGGAGACTAATTTTTCGATGTCGGTATTTTTGGGGTCAACATAGGTGCCCGCCAAGACTCCAGGCAAAAAGCCGGACTGCCAGTTTTGCGTTTCCTGAATTGGATAGCCGCCCGGACACATGGCAATAAAGCCCGGCAGGTTTTGGTTTTCCGTCCCCAAACCGTAAGTCACCCATGAACCCAAACTGGGCCGCACCAATCGCGCCTCGCCGCAGTTCATCAACAGCAATGATGGCTCATGATTGGGCACATCGGCTTTCATCGAGCGGATGATGCACATATCGTCCACGTGTTGCGCCACGTTGGAGAAAATCTCGCTGACTTCAATGCCGCTTTGCCCGTATTTTTTAAAGGTAAACGGCGAGCGCAAAGCGTTGCCGGTCTTGCGCTCGGTGCGCAAGTCAAGTGGAATCGCCTTACCGTCCTGTTTGGTCAATTCGGGTTTCGGATCGAAGGTGTCGACCTGCGAGGGGCCGCCGTTCATGAACAAAAAGATCACGCGTTTGGCTTTGCCGGGAAAGTGCGATGAGCGCGGCGAAAGAGGGCTATCAATACCCTTTGATAAGCCACCAGAAGCGCCCGCGCTTTTGCCTGTTGCATTCGTAGAGGCCGCTAACGCTTCCGGCCCAATGACGCCAGCCAATCCGAGCATCGCGAAACCGTTGCCCATGCGAGACAGGAATTGACGGCGCGTTAAAAAGTGATCTTCAAGACGGGGTTTATGGTGTGACATAATTGGTTTACTAATCCACGAAATAAAATTCGTTGCTCATCATCAAAGCCTGCGCGTAGCGTGCCCACGCAGTCAATGGCGTAACGGATTTGGCTTTCTCCGGCGCGTTAAATTGACCCTGCGAATCGAAAGTCGGGCCTTTTTCCAAGCCGATGATTACCTGCCAGCCATACGAATCGGAGTTCTCATTCGTTCGGCAGGAAACGACGAAATCAATCGTATCGCCCTTTTTAACCGTTGCTTTTTCGACTTTGGTATCGGTTTTGGTTTTCTGCACCGTCCAACTGCCCAGTAAGCCGTCACGGCTGGACACAATACGCATTTCAACGCCGTCGCCAGCCTCGATGTCATGACTGGCCTTACCGGAAATTGAAATCGTGCCGTCCTGCGGTGCGACCCAACGACGAATAGTGGATAAGTCTGGCCTACCGCCCGGATGCCCACCGCCGGCATTAAGAATTACCCAGCCGATCTTCGGATCGGGCAAAGCGTCGCCACCGCGATAAGCACTTTCCTTGAAAAACGTCAGCTTATTAAAGGACGACACGCGCTTGGTGGCTTCATCATAGGCGCCATAGCCGTAGAGCCATTTTTGCTCTTCCGGTTGGGGTGCCTTGAGAGTCGTCACCGACTGCAAATACTTTTGGCCCAGAGTAATTTCATCGGCCTGTGGCGCGCGGGCAAACAAGATTTGATAAAGCACTCTCATGCGCGCCGCGTCATCTTTGGCATTTTTGATTTCGGGCCGCTCCATCAATTGCCGCGCTTGCTGAATCACCAATTCATTGTTCATCATGAACAACGCCTGCTGCGGCACTACGGTGCGAAAACGTTGTGGGCTACTGGCATCGGGCGTAGCGAAGTCGAAAGTTTTGAAGATGCCCGGCAAATTTTGCCGCTCGATCTGGCCGTAAACCGCGCGGCGCGGCGTATAGGGCGTGGCCCATAAATCAACGGATGGGCCGCCGATTTTGGTGTCCAGTTGGCCGGATGCCGCCATAAGTGTGTCGCGCAAGTCTTCCAGTTCCAAACGGCGGCGATTCATGCGCCACAGCAGCATATTTTCGGGGTCGGCAGCGAAACTTTTCGCGTTAAAACCGCTGGACTGCTGATAAGTCGCCGACATCATCATCAACTTGTGCAGTTTTTTCAGGCTCCAGCCATCGTCCATGAAGCGGCGTGCCAGGTAATCAAGCAGTTCAGGGTGAGTGGGCGCTTCGCCGCGCGTGCCGAAATCGCTGGGCGTGCGCACTATACCGGCGCCGAAGTGATTGGCCCACAAGCGATTGACCATGACGCGTGCCGTTAGCGGATTCTCTTTGGAAGCGATAGCCTGCGCCAATTCCAATCGCCCGCTGCCGTTTTTCCATTCGGGTCGTTCTTTGGCTGAGAGCACCGCTAAAAAGCGGCGCGGCGCGATGTCGCCCTGATTGCCCTGATTGCCGCGCTTGAATACACGCTGCTCGACCGGTTTATCGCGGTCTTCTAGAGTCATGGCACGTTCGGGCGACGGAGGATACGATTTTTTCAACTGCTCGACCGATTCGGTCAGTGATTTAATTTTGTCGCGCGCACCAGCCTCAAAAGCGACTTCGACGGCTTTTAATTCGTTGCCATCAGGCAATTCGCGCTCGCGGAACTTGGCCAGATTTTTCTTCACTTCTTCTGGCAGGGCTTCCTCTTTTTTCTCACGCTCACGAAGCAACTTCACCTGCTCGCGAATCAGGTTATTTTTTTCGTTTTCTGTGTTGCGCACTTTATCGTCATGCGCCTGCCAGGGTTCAGAGATGGCTTTGGGTGAAATCGGTCTGTCCGGTGGCTCGTGACTGCTGGCAAAGATGCCATACAGCGAATAATAATCTTTGGTCGGAATCGGGTCGAACTTATGATCGTGGCAGCGCGCACACGACACGCTCAAACCCTGAAAGCCGCGCATGGCGGTATCAATGCGGTCATCAATGATGTCATTTTGATTATTCAAAAAGCGACGCCCGACGCGAAAAAAGCCCAGCGCCGCTAAGTCGCGCCGTTTTTCATCGGGCAAGTCCAACCTGTCCGCCGCCAATTGTAGCGTGATAAATTGGTCGTAAGGCAAATCTTCGTTGAAGGAGCGAATCACCCAGTCGCGGTATTGAAAAGCGTTGGGATAGCTGCGGTCTTCGTTGAAAACATAGCCCTTCGTGTCGGCATAGCGCGCTACGTCCAACCAATGACGGCCCCACTTTTCGCCATAGCGAGGCGAAGCCAAAAGGCGGTCAACTACCTTTTCATAGGCTTGCGGTGTGGAGTCATTAATGAAGGATTCAACTTCTTGAGGCGTGGGCGGCAGGCCGTGTAAATCGAATGTGGCGCGACGAATAAGGGTGGTTTTATCAGCGATTTTGTTGGGCACTAAGCCGCGCGCTTCGAGCTTGGCTAAGATGAAAGTATCAATGGCGTTTTTCGTCCAGCCGCCGTTTTTCACTTTGGGCGACGCGAAATTGCGAACCGGCTGCCACGCCCAGAATTTGCGCTGCTCAGGGCTAAGCTCATCGCCGATTTCTACAACCGGTGCTTCACCGGGCCACGGCGCGCCCATTTTGACCCAGGCTTCCAAATTTTTGATTTCTTCATCAGGCAACTTGCCCGCTGGCGGCATTTTCACATCGCCCGTATAATGCACAGTTTTAATGAGCGAGCTTTTGCCGGGGTCGTTATCCACGATGATCGGCCCAAATTCCGAGCCTTTGAGAATGGCGGCTTTAGAATCAAGGCGCAGCTTGGCCTTTTGCTTTTTCTCGCCGTGACACGAATAGCATTTATCGGCCAAAAGAGGGCGGATTTTTGTCTCAAAAAACTCCGCCTGTTCAGGCGCGATTTTCTCTTCCTTCTTTGC
>DASWNL010000114.1:0-5878 GCA_036399215.1 Abditibacteriaceae bacterium | reverse complement strand
GCAAAAAGGAACACCGCGACGCCGCGCGCGAACACAAACTCGTGCGGCACTTGCTGCCCGATTATCTGCGAGAATTGGAAGATGCCGCCGCCGAAGTTGCGCGCCTTGAAGCGGAAAAAGCTGATTTTGAACGCGGCCCCGAAGAAGAAAGCGGCGAAGAAGAAAGCAACGGCGAAGAGTCGGGCGAAGAAAGCGAAAAAATCGGCTACGTCAAACAGTTGGAAAATGATCTGAAAGAAAAGAAATATTCCATACGCGACGCGCAGCTTCGCATCAAGCAGATTACCGCCGGGCCACGCGCACAGACCTCCATTGAATATGCCCGCAAAAACGGCGGAGATATCGAACGGTTGTGCGCTGAATTAGCCGCGCATCAAGACGCCGTTGCGCCGGTGTTGCAAGAAATCGAAGACCTCGAAACCGAACTCGAACCATACCGCCGTATTTGCCGTGAGCTTAGCGAAGCGCGCCGTCGCTTAAGAGCACTGGAGGCTGCGCTGCTTTTGCGTTTGCAAACCGCCCGCGCCGCGCTCGATTCCGATGCCACCCGCGCGATGGTGCTCACACTTGCCCACAAAACACTGGCCGGGTTTCTGAGTGCCGGAGTCGCTGCCCACCGCCGGCAAGTCGTCGCCGCCATCGAAAACCTGTGGGATAAATATTCGATTTCGTTGGCGACGCGCGAAGCCAAACGCGCCGAGCTTGATGAAAAGCTCGCCAAGATGCTGGGAGGGCTGGGGTATGAGTGAAGCGAATTGGACGAAGGAACAATTAGGTGATTTTTGTCATGTGGTAGGTGGAGGCACGCCATCTCGTCAAAACCCGCGTTATTGGCATGGTTCAATTCCGTGGGCGTCAGTAAAAGATTTCAAAGATGGACAGCGTTTCATTGCAGATACTGAAGAACACATTACCCCAAGTGGCCTGGCAGGGAGTGCCAGTCGTCAGATTCCGGCTGGAACCCCTTTGGTTTGCACACGCATGGCTGTAGGTCGTAGCGCAATCCCACTCCAAGACACTGCCATCAACCAAGATGTAAAAGCCCTTTTTACAGACGGGAAAATGAGTGCTGATTATCTTCAGCGGCTATTGGGGTTTCATGAGAATGACATCAGCCGGACCGCTGTCGGTTCAACAGTAAAGGGGATCTCAACTAAGGAATTGCTCCTACTTCAAGTTTTTTTTCCTGTGGACTTGGCCCAACAAGCCCGCATCGCCGAAATTCTCGACACCGCCGACGCGGCGATACGCGAAAGTGAAAGCGTGCTGGCGAAGTTACGCCAACTTAAAGCCGGACTACTGCACGACTTGCTCACCTGCGGCCTTGATGCGAATGGGCGGTTGCGCGACCCACTGCGCTATCCCGAACAGTTTCAGGATTCGCCGTTGGGCAGGATTCCGAAGGCGTGGGACGCCACCACCTTGGGTCAGGTGATTGCGGAACATGGTGGAATGCTACAAACCGGCCCATTCGGGAGCCAACTTCATTCCAGAGACTACTCGAAACATGGTGTTGCAGTAGTGATGCCACAGGACATTGATGACAATGGAGAGATTGACGTCACAGGTGCCGCCAAAATCTTGGAATCTCGCTCTGTTCCGCTCTCGCGGCATCGCCTTCGTCCCACGGACTTAG
Source organism: Abditibacteriaceae bacterium (assembly GCA_036399215.1). Taxonomy (GTDB): domain Bacteria; phylum Armatimonadota; class Abditibacteriia; order Abditibacteriales; family Abditibacteriaceae; genus DASWNL01. The sequence continues at coordinate 4,242 of DASWNL010000114.1, read as the reverse complement.
TTTTTGCAAGACGCGGCGACTTATCACGTTGCGGTGTCCTCCAACCAGGTGCAAATGCAATTTGTGGGACAGGTTGTTTATTATTTAGGCCACCAGAGAAAGTTTTGTTATCGGGGTGGTTTGCTATGGCTTACAGACACGACTTTTGTCAACGGCAAATCGCCAATAAGGCTGTTGGCACTACGATGGTAAATCTCAACACTCAATTACTTAATTCGTTATGGCTTCGTCTTCCAAGTTATGAAGAGCAGAAACAGATATTGGCACATCTTACAGATTCAGTGGAGCGTATTGCCGCCGAAGAATCGCGCCTTGCAAAACTACACGAAATCAAACGTGGCTTAGCCCACGATTTGTTGAGTGGTCGTGTGCGCGTTATCCCGATGGAGATTTAGACCAAGATGAAAACACCAAAACATTCCCTGCGAAAGATAGTTGCGTTCCTTAATAACCCTGATGAGGACGGCGGTTTTTGGCTGCCAAATATCCAACGGCCTTTTGTGTGGAGCGAAGAACAGACCTGCCGTTTGTTCGATTCTATTCTGCGCGAGTATCCTATCAGCACGCTGTTGGTGTGGAAGACTAACAGCACAATTCGCCGCCGCAAATTCATAGACAATTTTAAGCCGGAACACCGCCACAAGCTCACCGATTTTTACGTGCCTGACGACAATAAAAAGAAATGTCTGGTGCTTGATGGGCAGCAGCGCTTACAAAGCCTCTTTATTGGACTGAAAGGCAGCTATGAGGGGCGCGAGTTGTATCTCAATATCCTCAGCGGCGAAGTAGCCGCACCGGATGACGTGAAATACAAATTCGCCTTTATAGAAGCCAGTAAAGCTACCTTTCCATGGGTCAAATTCAAGGATTTGGTGTTCAGCAATCAGAATATGCTTTTATTAGCCCAGCAACTGATTGGCAACGCAGGCCGGCCACTAACCCCTGAAGAACAGAATAAAATCAGCAATCATGTCGCACTTATCTTCAAAGCATTTCACAGCGACGACGGCATTGCTTACCAAGAGTTAGACAGCATCGAAAACCCCGATCTTTATGGGGAAGATGATGTGGTAGAAATTTTCATCCGCGCCAACTCCGGCGGCACGCGGTTGGGAAAATCCGATTTGCTCTTTGCGCTGCTCACTTCCACATGGGACACCGCCGACGAGAACATGGAAGACCTGCTCGGCGAACTCAATCAACATGGATTTGTATTTACGCGTGATTTTGTTCTTAAGACTTGCCTGACCCTGCTCAACAAGGGCGCCCGTTATGAAGTCGGCAAATTTCGCAGTCCTGGCGTGCGTGATGAGATTGAAGACAACTGGGACAAAATTGCCGACGCCATTAAAGACGTGTTGGATTTCGTGCGCGGAAAAACATTCATTGGCTCCGATAAGGCTCTGCCTTCCTATCTTGTGCTGATTCCGCTGATTTATGTGCGTTATCACTATCAGCAGAAGTGGCAACAGGCCCAAGGCGTAGATGAATACTTGCTTCGCACCTCACTCACAGGCGCATTTAGTGGCACGCCCGACCAATTGATTGATTCGCTTGTGAATCGTCTCAAGCAATTGCAAGGCTTCGATCTAAAAGAAGTTTTCGGCGTGATTCGCAGCGAAAACCGCACTCTGGAACTTACTGAAGACCGTTTGTGGGATATGGGCTACGGATCGAATACCGTCCACCTTATCTTCAACCTTTGGTATTCGTTCAATTACACGCCTGCCTACGATGGTAATTTGCCACAGGTTGATCATATCTTTCCCCAAAGCCTGCTTCGTAAACAAAAAGCGCCCAATCCCAGCACTGGTGCCATGAACATCATGAAGTATAAAGAAGCAGAGCGCAATCAACTCGCGAACTGTATGTTGCTGACCGCGCAAGAAAATGGTTCAGGTGGCAAATCAGACACGCCACCCGACCAGTGGTTTGCTAAGCGTATCTCAGAAGAAGGCCCGGCTTATCTCGATTTGCATCTCATTCCCAGTGACCCCGCACTGTGGAATCTGGATCGTTACGAAGATTTCATCGAAGCGCGTAAAGCATTGATCCGCCAAAAGTTCAAGCATTTGTTGGTGCCTGTAGCGGCTCCTTCCACAACGACTGTTGTCACTGTGCCCTGACAAATAATTTTTCTCATGCCTTTGCAGTGACGCCTGACACGCACTTGAACGAATTCACATTTTCTAAAGAATCGCATCTTGTGAAATTACACGCATCCAGAAGCAGATTGGGGCAGAATGTATTGAACAGGCATGTGCGGGAAGATACTGGACTAAATACACCATGAGCAATCTACGTGACTTTGTAGCCACTCAAAAGCAATTAGCGAAGGAGTTGCCGTTGGTTCACACCAGCCGATGCGAATTCTTGGACCAGCTTATATGCGATGGTCAACTCACACCGCGACTTTGCCCTGTTTTCAACGAACATTTGGTTTATTTATTTTATGGTCGCCCCGCCTATCGCTCGCAGCGAGGCAGGAGAGGCGGATCATCTACCACGCTTTGCCCCGTTGCATTCGTATTTAAACCTCGCACGGTAGAGGGAAAAGTGCATCGTGTCTTCCCCTGCGATACAGGGGCAATGAAAGAGGGCCGGTTTGCTCCCTTCCTCACCGAAGCCGACATAAAAGACATCACTCTTGACCCAACAATCGAAAGTGCGCAACGCCTGATTCCTCTTTATTTTGAATCCAACGGCAAGTATTTCGACGGCAAAGTCGTATCGGGTTTGGCGGTTCCCGCTGGAGGCACCGCTGAAAAGTGGCATAAGCTCCTACTAAAAAGGGGCGCGGCAAAATACGACGACCGCAAATCGGCAATCGAAGTGCAGATACAGGACGCAATTGTTTTGGCTGACCAACTGCACTACGTAATTTTGCCTCGTGAGTTTCTGGAGGAAGAACACATTGTTAATGCCATTCGCTACGAATGGCGCTGCGACGCCATTCCTTACAACACAATAGATGGAGCACCTCCGGCGGATGGTTATCCTATTTTAAGAACCAAACTCCAAGAACGACTCGAAGTGGGGTTGTGGCTATGAAAGCACCAAAGAAATCCCCTCCTCAAGCCCTTCCTTTGAGCGGCGTTTTTCGTCCTCGCCCCCATGCACCCGGCTTCGCCATTCCTGTGTTTAGTGACGGCGAATCTTCATGGGTGCAGGAAATCCGTGCCTCTATGGACGACGGTCAGGAAACTGTGGCCGGTTTTATCCGCTGTGATGTCGAACCCAGTCATGTGCTACCTGTGCCCCAACCGACAACCCAGCAGGTCGGAGCATCCCCAATTTTTGCCTTTCGATTTCCTGACGGCAATATCAGCATCGGATCGAGAATTGTGGTGCAAAATGCCATCCGCGCGACATTGAGCGAACTCCAAAACCGTCCTTTTGTTTTGTGGGACTGCGCCGAATTCTTGGAAGATGCTGAATTGGAAGCACAAGCCCGCTCACTGGCCGGCTCAGTTCTCAGCAGCATTCAGACGCCTAACCAGCCTAATGATTCATCAATCGAAGGAGAAAATGAAGTTTCCCCGCTTTGGCCAGACAGCACCTTTGACAATCCCAATGAATACACCGTTTCCGAAGCGCCTCTTTTGCAACAATTGGTAGCGATGGGCTGGGAATATGTTGAGGGCGATCTGCAATACCCGGCCAAAACTGGGCGCAGCAGTTTTAGCGAAACCATATTGTTGGAGCGCTTGAAAGCCGCCTTTCGCAAAGTTAATCTCGATGAAGCGGGCGACGAATGGCTGGATAACTTGACTATCGAACGCGCCATCCGCGAACTGCTCAAGCCAGAAGGCAATGGCCTGCTCGAAATGAATCAGCATTTCATGCAGCGTCTTGTGACGGGCGTCCGCGTAACGGTTGCCGAAGGGCCGTGCACCGGGCAGGATGTCACGCTCCATCCCATAGCATGGCAGCCGGATCGCTTGCAGGACAACGAATTTCTGGCCATCAATCAGTTTCAGGTGCTTATCAAGGGCACTCCCTATACCAAACGCCCCGATGTGGTGCTGTTCGTCAATGGTTTGCCGTTGGTCGTTATCGAGTGCAAAAGCCCGGCGATAAGCGAACCCTTGCAGTCGGCACTCGACGATTTGCTGCATTACAGCGGGCAAAAGCGCCGCGACGCGGGCGAGCGTGAAGGCATCCCCGAATTGTTTCATTTCAATGCTCTGCTGATAGGCACCAGTTTTTATCAGGCCCGCGCCGGAACGCTGGGTGCCAGTG